>JASFBI010000028.1 GCA_030149595.1 Desulfobacterales bacterium | reverse complement strand
ATTATAAAGATAAAGAAAAAAAAATTTCAGAATACATAGGTCATGCCACAAACAATATCGCAGAACTCAAAGCCATACACAGAGGACTTAAAATAATTAAATTAAAAAACATACCTGTAAGACTTCACACAGACAGCGGGTATGCTTACGGTTTACTGGTTTTAGGATGTAAACCTAAAAAAAACATGGATCTTGTTTTATCCATAAAGCAGTTAATATCTGAATTTAAAGATTTAAAATTTATAAAAGTAAAGGGACATTCAGGGGATGAAGGAAATGAGACAGCTGACACACTTGCAACAGATGCCATAAAAAAAAGCCCTTCACCATAATGACAAAGAGCTTTTAAAAATCATGAAAATATTTTATTTCTTAAGACTTTCAATTTCCTGCTTTAATTCAGCAATCTCCTGATCTTTATTCATAGGGGCATCAGCTTCAGGATCTACACCGTCATCTTTTTTCCATGTGTCTTTTAATTCATCAAATCCAAGATACAAAGCTAAAGCTCCACCAAGAAGCAGCATGGCAGGAACTGCACCAGCAAGTAAGCTTAGAAAATCACTAAACCAAACAGCCATACCTAATACGCCCAATACAGCACATACAGAACCACCAATTAATGTCTTCATGTAACCAATCCTCCTTTAAACACAAAAAATTTGATTTTTCAAAAAATTAAAATTGTTCGGAAAAACTCAAGACCAATTGCCAAATATTAAATAAATCTTAATAAATATACTCAACATATTTTATCTATAAAAAATATGTGTTTTTTATAGATAACACTTTCGGATATTTAAATCTATAATATTGAAATATTTTTATAGATTTATTGCATTATCCTGAAGAGAGTCAACCTTTTTTTTAAATTTCAATATTTATATATATATAAATATTCTCCTTTTATAACTATGCAAGAAATACTAACTGTAATTATATACTAAAAATATTTTTTGGAAATATACCATATTTTTTTAAAAAAACAAGTTTTAAAAATTTCATAAACAGCTTGATATTAAAATATTTGAAAATTATAACAGAAACAGAGCCTAAATGAAAATCAGATATTTTTTGCACAGGCACCATATAAAACAGTCAACTTATAACTTTCGGAAAACAGATATGTCATTTAAAAAAAACAAAAAAATATCACCTGAAAAAAGAGGGATTATTAATAAAATCATCTCAGATACACACAACCATTTTATGAACTACCTTCCTGAAAAAACAAGTTCCGTATCTTCATTATTACTAAACATTCTATTTTCAGGTATAACAATTGACAACAGGCAGATAGAGTTAATACAAAAATATGAAAATGCTATCATTCTATACACTTCAAAACGAAAAAGTGACATTGAATATCTTTTTTGCCATACCTGCTATAAAAAACATAATATACCTGCTCCAAGAATTAGTTTTTATAACAAAATATATCTGCTACAACCCATATCAAGAATCATAAAATCTATAATAGCCCATATAGACTTTTTCTTTAAAAACTTTACATTTCCAAACCCTTACAAAGCAGACTATTTCAAAACCGAACTTATCAAAAAAAAAGCAGGCTTCTTTCATCTTCTTTTAAAAAAAGGGTTTTATCGAAGATTTGTAAAGTCTATACCTGACCCCATAGAATACCTTATAAACATGCAAAACTCCATCAAAGAGCCTATTGTCATTATACCACAGAAATTGTTTTTCAGTATTAAGCCCATTAGAAGAAATATCGGTTTTTGGGATATAATATTTGGCTCAAGTTCCAACCCTGGCCGTATCAAAAAACTTTTCTTACTCATAAAAACTCCGAAAAAAGCTTTTCTTGAATTTGCTGAACCCATAAATGTAAAAGATTTTTTAAATAAGCAGGATATAATCAATAAAGATGTAAAAAAACAATCGCTGCTTCTTAAAAAAGAACTTATTTCCCACCTCAACTCTCTTCGCCAAAGTATATTAGGACCTGTTTTAAAATCCACAGATGAGTTAAAATTAAATATTTTAATAAGTTCAGAACTTCAGGAATACATGAAACAATTTTCAAAAAGAAAAAATCTGCCTTTAACACAGGTTCATAAAAAAGCAAATGCTTATTTAGATGATATAGCAGCATCTTACACCATAGGCATGATAAAATTTTTTTCTCTTGTGCTAAAAAAAATTTTCAGCACCCTTTTTGAAGAGATGGTAATTGACACAAACGGGCTTACCCTTTTAAAAGAAGCTTCAAAAAAAGGGGCTCTAATTTTGGTTCCATGTCACAAAAGCCATCTTGACTACCTTTTAATCTCCTATGCAATGCATAAGAACAATATGCCGGCCCCACACATTGCAGCAGGAAAAAACCTTTCATTCTGGCCAATGGGTTCTATTTTTAGAAAAAGCGGGGCATTTTTCATACGAAGAAGCTTTAAAGGAGCTGAACTATATTCAAAAATATTTACAGCATATGTGCATAAACTTCTCGAAGAAGGGTTTAATATTGAATTTTTTATAGAAGGGGGAAGAAGCAGAACAGGCAAGCTGTTAATACCTCAATTTGGCTTTTTATCCATACTGTTAAACGGTTATAAGAATCAGGTATGTAAAAATATGTTTTTTGTCCCTGTAAATATAAGTTATGATCGAATAATCGAAGAAAAATCTTATATTCATGAAATTACAGGAGGAGAAAAAAACCCGGAAAACATCAAAAATATTATAAAAGCCAGAAAATTTCTGAAAAAAAAATATGGCAAAATTTACATAAATTTTCATAAACCTATTGATCTCAATAATAAAGTTTCAGAAATGAATATTGATGTTAATAAAATTAATAACCGTGATCTTAAAAACCTGCGCCAGGAATTAGCCGGTGATATTCTAACAGGAATCAACAAAGCTGCTGTTGCAACACCACACGGAATTGTAGCTGCTTCTATTTTAAACTGCGATAAAAAACTACTTTCATACAAGCACCTTATCACAGTTTTTGAAACATACACAAAGAATCTTATTTCCCAAAATGCAAAGGTAGTAGATACTCTCTTTATAAATCAAAACATGGCTTTTAATGATGTGTTGGAATCTTTTATCAGCAGGAAATTTATTGAAAGCAATATTAAATCAATAGGTAATAATACAAAAAAAATAAAAATAAAAATAAACGAACAAAAAAGATCCAGTCTTGAATATTATAAAAATAACTGTATCTCTTTTTTCATACCAGCAATTTTTACAGCCACGGCAATATTAAAAAATGATGCTTTTTTATTTTCAACAGCAAATATTTACAAAAACTATAATTTTCTGTCAGATTTTTTTATTAAGGAGTTTCCCACAAATAATAAAAAAATAACAGAAATCAATGTTCGGAAAAGTATAAAAAGCTTTATTGATGACGCAATTATTATTCCCCATCCCACACTGCCTGATACTTACAATATAACCTCAGCCGGCTTTAGAAAACTTCACTATTTTGCAGCATTTTTAAAAACCTTTTTTGAATCATATTCAATTGTTTTAAATTTTCTCACCCTTTATCCTGAAAATATAATAACATCAAAAGATGATCTGAAAAAAATACAATCCTTTGCCAGCCGGATGTATAAAAGGCATGAAATAGAACGAAAGGAATCACTCTCTTCCATAACATTCCAGAATGCTAAAAAATTTTTCATGGAAAATGGGGTAAAAAGCATGAAAGCAAAAGAAAAAACTGATTATTATTCAGAACATATTCAAAATTATTTATCTATTTTATCACAATAACATATGAAAGCATTAATTTTATCAGCAGGTTTTGGAACAAGACTTCTTCCCTATACAAAAACAACACCAAAACCACTGTTTACCATAGACAATAAACCTCTGTTAGATATAATAATTGAGCAGTTAATACATGCAGGGTGTAAAGACATTATTATCAACACACACCATCTTGCTAAAAAGATTAACGATTATATATTATCTAAAAAATATTCTGCCCGTATAACAACTATATTTGAACCTGAAATACTGGGAACAGGCGGTGCTATAAAAAATATTTCAAAGCTTATTGAAGATCAGCCATTTTTTGTTATAAATAGTGATATTTATACAAATATTAATCTTTCAGAGGTTTACAGATTTCATAAAAGCCATCCTTTTATTGCAACCCTGGTATTATATGACTGTAAAAAATTTAATACAGTTACAGTTGACTCTATGGGATTTATAAAGGAATTTAACAGCAAAACAAATAGTAAATCAGGTTTTATGGAAAAAAATCTCACTTTTACAGGGATTCAGGTCATAGAACCAGTAGTTTTACATGAAATTAAAACACAGAGATTCTCCACAAGTATAGAACTGTACAAAAAACTTATTCTGCAAAAAAACAGATTAAAAGGATTTATAGCCAATAAATCATCCTGGGTTGATATAGGTACTTGTGAAAGTTATAAAGAAACTGCAAAACAGATAACAGCGAAAACAGCTTTTAAAAAATCCCATAATAAAAACAGCAGGGATAAAATAGCATTTGTCAAAATTCAGGGAGATGGATCAGATAGAATATGGAGCCGTCTGCATTTAAACAAAGCAACGCTTATAATGGCTGAGCACGGAATAAGAACAAAAGAGTCTGTCTGCGAAATAGACTCTTTTATAAATATAGGCAATCATCTTTATAAAAAAAATATTCCGGTACCAAAGATATATCACCATGACAACTTTTCCGGTCTGGTTTTTGTTGAAGACTTAGGTGATGAATCTTTAAAATCATATATATCAAAAAAAAATTCACACAAAGTTTTATCTGCATACAGATCAGTGATAGATATTTTAATTAACATGTCAGTTAAAGCAAAACAGGATTTTGATCCTTCATGGACATATCAGACTGCAAAATATAACAAAAATCTTATTATAAACAGTGAATGTTTCTATTTTTTTGATGCATTCATTAAAAATTATTTAAAAATCAATATTTCAAAAAAAGAGTTTATTGATGATTTTTCATACCTTGCCGATGAAACTGTTAAATTTGCCATAAACGGTTTTATGCACAGGGACTTCCAATCCAAAAATATAATGGTAAAACACAGTAAATTTTATGTAATAGATTTCCAGGGAGGAAGAACAGGACCTATACAATATGATCTTGCATCACTTCTCATAGATCCTTATGTAAATCTTGATCCTGATATATCAAAGGATCTCTTTAATTACTGCTTAAACAAATTTTCCAGTATTAAAAAAATCGATAAAAAAAAATTTGAGCAGGGTTTTAAACTCTGCTCACTAACACGCAACCTGCAAATACTCGGGGCTTTTGCCTATTTATCTAAAGTTAAAGGGAAAACTTATTTTGAAAAATACATACCTTTAGCTTCCAAAACACTTGCAAAAAATATTATTGAGTTAAAGTCTTTAAAACTTAAAAAACTGGAAAAACTGATTAGAAGCATCCTCTGACCCTGTTAATTTAAATTATTTGCAAGTTGCATTATCAATTTATCTGTGATAGTGATTTTCAATCTTTAAACACACAAACACAAGCTCTTCTTCATTCAAGTTTAAACAACCTGTCAGTCCTTTAATCAATAAGGAAACATGTAAGACATGAACAATTTAAAAATATTACAGGGGAAAAATAAAAAAGATAACAGCTGCGAGACTTTCATACTTAATGACAAAAATTCAAATTTAAAATACTGGATAGTTGATATAAACAAACATAGTTCTCATACCCTTGAACCTGTTATAAAAAAATGTGAATTTATTGAAAAAAAATGCTGGAGTGCCAAAGAGAATTTTAAAGACTATTTTCTTGACAAAGATGTTCTGCTTTACGCTGAAAGCAGTGAAAAAATAGTTGGATTTGTTCTGATCTCTCTGGATATTTTAGACAAAAGCCCTGTCCTTCATTATGAAGAAGGAATGATACTCAAAGAGTATCAAAAGCAAGGTATCTTAAAAAAACTTATACTGCTTGCAGCACGGGTAACACATTTAAAATTGTTAAAAAAAAAAATACATAATAAAATAGCAATTCTGGGTGTTACAAACAGCCCAAAAATCATGGCGGGTTTATTTAAAAAAAAAATGCTGTTGAGTCTTGCTACTAATAGTTTTGTACCATCAAAAAAAATATTGGAAATTCATAAAAGATATATTGCAAAATACAGATATTCAATTTTAAATCCCAAATATCCTTTTATTTTGAAAAAAATATTTCCAGGATGCCAGGAAAAAAATATTTGCGATAAATTTTTTAATTTTCCTGATAATTTTAAAAAATATCTACCTTCAGAATTTGACTATTTTGATAGAGGAGATGCTTTCTGTTTTATAATAATGCCCCACCGTTTATTACTTAATATAGCTACAATTATCTGCTCCGTAAAAATTTTTAGTAAAGATTTTTTATTTAACCCCAACATAGGAATAATAAAACAAAATATTTAAAATATATACGCTTTATAAACCATTAATATTATACAGTCTGCATGTATTGTCGAAAATAATGGATGCAAGTTCATCCCTGTCTGCACCTCTTATTTTTGCAAGCTTTAATAAAACAGATTTAACAAAAGCAGGTTCATTACGCCTAAAACTGTTTTTTTCAGGAGCAGGCGTTAAGTATGGAGCATCTGTTTCAATGAGAATTCTTTCTGCAGGAATTTCAGGCACCAGTTTTCTTAAAGCAGCTCCCCTGCCTTTTATGGTAACAATACCGGTTATACCTATATGAAGCCCCATGGATAGATAGGCTAAAAGCTCAGATCTGTTTCCACTAAAGCAATGCACCACACCACTGATATTCCCGCCTGCATTTGCCTTTAAAATCTCAAGAAAACGGCCTTTACTGTCTCTTTCATGAAAAATAACCGGATAATTTAAACCTGTTGCACTCTCTAACTGTTTTATAAACCATTTTTCCTGGACTGCTTTTGAAGAAAACATCCTGTTAAAATCAAGTCCAATCTCCCCCCATGCCTTTACTTTATGGCTTTCAGCCAACATCTCAAGTCTATCTATCACATTGTTATTACAATCTTTAGCATCATGGGGATGTATTCCCACCGAAGCAAACAAACCTGGAAATTTCTCAGCAAGACTTACTGCTTTTACTGAACTTTTATGACTTACACCAACAACCATCATACCAGAAACACCAGCTGCAATTGCTTTACTAATTACATCTTTTTGATCATTATCATACAAATGATCATCTAAATGACAATGACTATCAAATAATTTCATATTCTCCAAAACACCTTTTCTATTATAAAAAACAGATATTAACTGATATTAAGCTTTGAAAGACGATACCTCATTGATCTAAAACTAACATCTAAAAGCTCTGCTGCTTTACTTTTATTTCCATTACAACAATCTATTGCTTTTTTCAAATAAGCACTCTCAATCTCTTCTAATATTTTATCAAGAGAGACACCCTTTATAACCTCTTCCAAATCAAAACGCTTTTTTTCCATCCCCTCTATCCATCTTCTTTTATGAATGGAAATAGACAGGCTTTCAGGTAAAATTATATTTGTAGTGGAAAGAGCAACACTTCTTTCGATAATATTTTCAAGTTCTCTAACATTACCCGGGAAATCGTATTTATTAAGCATATCTATGGCATAGGAAGATACTTTTGTTATCACCTTACCCATTTCCTTAGAGTATTTTTCAAAAAAGAACTGGGCAAGTGCTCTTATATCACCTTTTCTCTCTCTTAAAGCAGGAACCTTTATCTCTATTACATTAAGTCTGTAAAACAAATCCTCTCTAAACCGCCCATCTATCACTTCTTTTTCCAGATTTTTATTTGTAGCTGAAATTATTCTAATATCAACTTCAATATCTTTAAGACCACCTACTCTTTTAAAAATTCTCTCCTGAACAGCTCTTAAAAGCTTAACCTGAAGCCCATGGCTTAATTCGCCTATTTCGTCTAAAAAAATTGTCCCTTGGTGTGCTTCCTCAAAAAGCCCCTTTTTATCATTTGCAGCTCCTGTAAAAGAACCTTTTTTATGTCCGAAAAGCTCACTCTCCATAAGTGCCTCAGGAATTCCTCCGCAGTTTACAACAACAAAAGCATTCCCCTCCCTTTTACTCTGCTCATGTATGGCTCTTGCTATAGCTTCTTTTCCTGTTCCACTTTCACCTGTTATAAGTACATTGATTTTACTTAGAGCAACCTGTTTTATCAATTCATATATATGCATCATTCTAGGACTTGATCCAACTATACGCTTAAAATAAAGCCCCGTCTCCCCAGCACTTTCATCAACAGCAGCTACTTTAAATTTAAGTTTTAAAGCATGGCTTATTGTACTGAGCAGTTCAGCATTATCAAACGGTTTGGGAACAAAATCATAGGCCCCTTCATTCATTGCTTCAACAGCAGTTTCTGTTGTTGCATATGCTGAAATCATAATAACAACAACCTTGCGATTCTTTTTTTTTGCAGCCCTTAAAATATCAAGACCAGTTAAATCACCAAGCCTGATATCAGACAGAACAAGATCAAAATCTTTCCTATCTATTAACGAAACAGCTTTTCTGCCATTTTCAGCAAGAGTTACTTTATAATCTTCTTTTTCCAGCATTATTTGAAGAAATTCACGCATACTTAACTCATCATCAACAACAAGTATAGATTGACTACCGGTTTCTAAATAATTCATTTTTTACCTATTTTTTTGATGATTCAAGAGATTTTGAGGATCAAACCTTTATCTAACAAAGAGACTGACGGAAAAGACTGTTTTCGTTCAGGCACTATATAGCGTTTCCCTTAGCCACGGCTGAGACCAATCCTGTAAGTAACTATAAATTGTCAGGAAAAATAATTTAGTTACTTAGAAGAAAGATCTATAGTTCGGAATAAACTATTTTACCTCCCACCATTGTTAATACAGCCCGACCCTTTAACTTCCATCCATCAAACGGTGTATTTTTCGACAATGAATAAAAATTTTCCACACAAACCTTATACTCTAAATCAGGATCAATTATTGTAATATCTGCCATAAACCCTGATCTTACACCAGTTTTAAGTCCTAAAATTTTAGCCGGATTAGTTGACATTTTCTCAATAAGAGCAGGTAATGTCAATCTGTTTTCATGAACTTGTTTTAGTCCTAAAGAGAGAGAAGTTTCAAGACCAACAATCCCGTTTTGAGCACGGTCAAACTCAAGCTCTTTTTCAATAGCTGCATGGGGTGCATGATCTGTAGCAATAACATCAATAGTATTATCACAAAGTCCGTTTATTATAGCTTCTCTATCTTCGTCTGTCCTAAGTGGAGGATTCATCTTGGCATTTGTATTATATCCAAAAACAGCTTTCTCTGTAAGGGTAAAATAATGTGGAGCTGTTTCAGCTGTAACTGAAATACCTGAAGATTTAGCATGACTTATAGCACTTACCGACTCTTTTGTACTAACATGTGCTATATGAATATGGGTTTTAGTCAGCTTGGAAAGAGCAATGTCTCTCATTACCATAATTGATTCAGACTCATTGGGTATGCCGGAAAGCCCCATTGCGGTTGATACTTGTCCTTCATTCATAACCCCATTAGATGCAAGTTCTAAATCTTCACAGTGGGAAATAATAAAAAGCCCCATTCCACGCACATATTCCAATGCACGCCTCATAAGAAGACTACTTTCAACAGGATGTCCATCATCTGAAAATGCAACAACTCCTGCATCCTTTAAATGAGAATACTCACACAATTTTTTACCCAAAAGACCGCAACTTATAGCAGCCACAGGATAAACTCTTATCAGGTTCAAATCTTTAGCTTTTCTAACTATATATTCTGTAACTTCTCTATTATCATTAACCGGATTGGTATTTGGCATACAGCAAATAGCTGTAAATCCACCATGTGCTGCTGCACGGCAGCCTGTTTCAATGGTTTCTTTATATTCATGACCAGGTTCACGCAAATGCACATGCATATCAATCAGACCTGGAGATACTATTTTATCAGAAGCATCTATTATTTTTAAATCTTTTCCCATTTCAATATCAGATGGTTTATTTAAACCAACATAAACTATTTTATCATCTTTAATATACACATCTGCTATCTCATCCTTATTATGACCAGGATCAACAACTCTTCCACCAGCAATCTTAATCATAACTTTTAACTCCTCCTGAAAGCAGATAAAACAAAGCCATTCTGACAGCAACCCCGTTGGCAACCTGATCAAGTATTACAGAAAACGGACTGTCTGCTACATCATTAGATATTTCAACACCCCTGTTTACAGGCCCTGGATGCATAACCATCACATCCTGTTTAGCATTTTCAATATGTTTTAAAGAGAGACCATATACTTTGTTATATTCTCTCTCTGTGGAGAGTAAAAAATGCTCTTGCCTCTCTTTTTGAAGCCTTAAAACCATAATTACATCAGCTCCTTTAACTGCTTTTGAAAAACACGGCTCAACTCTGCAGCCTAAAGACTCTATACCTTTTGGAATCATAGTTGGCGGGCCGCAAACAACAACCTGAGCTCCCATTTTTATAAAACCTGTAATATCTGATCTT
>JASFBI010000027.1 GCA_030149595.1 Desulfobacterales bacterium | reverse complement strand
TTTTAAAAGAGGTTTTTTCCTATTTTATCAGCTGATTCATCTCAAATATAGGAATAAGAATGGCAAGTACAATAAACCCTACAACAGAACCTGTTATTAAAATAATAACAGGTTCAAGCAGAGCGGTTAATGAAGTAAGCTTTGATTCAACTTCACTTTCAAATACATCTGCAATTTTATTTAGCATGGATTCAAGTTTTCCGCTCTTCTCTCCCACCTTTATCATCTGAATACACATTTCCGGAAAAATTTTTGATACAGAAAGTGCTGTTCCCAGTGCTGCTCCTTTTTCAACCTCTTTTTCACAATTTTTTATGGCATCTGATACCACAGTATTGCCTACTACATTAGAAACAATATCAAGGGCGTTTAATACAGGGACACCATTTTCCAGTAATGATCCAAGTGTTCTGGCAAATCTTCCCACAGTAAGTTTACTTAAAATTGAGGATATACCGGGAGAAGTTAAAAAAAAACGATCTATAATACGCACACCCGTATTATTTTTTTTCATTGTTTTATATATCATTATACATAAAAAAAGCAGCAGGATAATTAACCACCATAAGGATTTAACAAACTCGCTTATACCAATTAAAAAAAGAGTTATACCCGGTAGTGCCTGGTCCATATCAAAAAAGATAGCAGTTATCTGGGGAACTATGTAAGTGAGTAAAAAAAACAGTACTGCAGAAGCTATAAAGCACATTAAAACAGGGTAGGCCATTGCCGAACGGATTTTCTGGTTAAAGGCCTGCTGTTTTTCGGAAATATCAGCGAGTCTCTCCAGAACAACTTCAAGTGAGCCTGATGCTTCACCTGCTCTGACCATATTTATATATATTGATGAAAAAATATCAGGGTAAAGAGACAGGGATGCTGCAAAACTATTCCCCTCCTCGATAGAGTCCTTGATATGTGACAGCATCTGTTTAAAAGCAAGGGCTTTTGTCTGGGCAATTAATGTTTCAAAGGCAGAGACAAGGGGGAAGCCTGCTTCTGAAAGAGTAGACAGCTGACGGGTCATTATTGCAATTTCAGAAGGTTTTATACGGGAGCCAAATTTAATATTAAAGGAGTTTAACTTTTTTTCCTTTTCTTTTTTTAAAACCTCTTCCACTGAAACAGGAAAAATATTCAGATTCCGCAGTTTATTACGGGCAGATACATAACTATCTGCATCAATAATATCTGTTACACTCTTTCCCTTAAGATTTAATCCTTTGTATTCATATACCGGCATATATTTTATCTGTTTTTTTATTTAAAAAAGAAGCGACTGGTAAAAAACAGCCAGGGAAAAATTTCTTATATCCATATATTCTACCATGCAATGGGTAAATATAAATACTGTTTTATAAAATATCTGTTTAAAAAGCTCAAGTTTCTTTTAAAAAATCTTTAATTTATCAGGTTCTTACAGAGTGAAATTTTCTTCAAGTTTTCGTTCACGCACTAAATAAAAAAAGCTTCAGTAAAATACTGAAGCCTTTTTTATTTATATAATTTTTTGGTGCCGAAGGCCGGACTTGAACCGGCACGACCGTAAGCCACTACCCCCTCAAGATAGCGTGTCTACCAAATTCCACCACTTCGGCAAGATTTTTATTAATTTATTTTTTTTGTACTTCACTTTTTTCGTTTTTTACAGCCTCTTTTTTATTATCTGCTGTTTTATCAGTTTCTGTTTTCTTAATCTCAGAGGTATCTTCTTCGATCTTGTTGTTACTTAAGGGGTTATCCTTTACAGCATCTGAAGTATTAGGTAAAGAAGTGTTTTTTATTACACCAGGAACTTCTGTTAAAGGATTGTCCTGTTCAGCAGGAATGCCTTTCTCTGAAGTATCAGGTATAGTTACCTGTGTGTCTGATGCTTTATTCTCCATTATACTATTACTACTTGTACTTACATTGGTAGATATATAAGCTAATGTAAAACAAGTCAACATAAAAATAATTGCCATGATGGTTGTGACTTTGCTTAAAAAAGTTGAAGCACCTGTGCTTCCAAACAAAGTCTGACTTGTTCCCCCTCCAAAAGCAGAACCCATGTCAGTACCTTTACCAGTTTGTAAGAGAACTATCATTATCAGAACTATACAAGAAAAAATATGAATTATATTAATAAATAAAATCATTTGTCCTATTTAAATTTAACAATTTTGCTAAAAGTTTCAGATTTTAAACTTGCACCACCAACTAAAGCACCGTCTATATCAGACATATTCATTAATTGAGAGATGTTATCAGGTTTAACACTTCCTCCATAAATTATTCTCATGGCTGAAGCTAATTTACTATTAAACTCTTTGCTGATTAAAGAACGTATAAAATTATGAACTTCCTGAGCTTGCTCTTTTGTGGCTGTTTTACCAGTTCCTATTGCCCATACAGGTTCATAAGCTATAGATAGAGAATCAAGATCCTCTAAAATAAAACTTTGTAACCCATTTTTTATCTGTTTGTCAAGAACAGAAAACGTTTTTTTTGATTCTCTCTCCTGTTCTGTTTCACCTATACATAATACAGGTTTTAGTCCAGAGGCAAGTGTGGTTTTTATTTTTTTGTTTACTGTTTCATCTGTTTCATTAAAATATTGTCTTCGTTCAGAATGACCTATTATTACATAGGTGCATCCTGCTGAAATCAGCATATCTTTTGAAATTTCACCTGTAAAAGCACCTTCTTTTTCCCAAAAGATATTTTGGGCTCCTAAGCTGATATTTGATCCGTTGATTTTTTTATTAACCAATGCAAGGCTAACAAAGGAAGGGGCGATCATTATATCAACGTTTTTAACATCTGATACAAGCTTAACTAACTCTTCTGCTGTACTTTCAGCTTCTGAACAGTTTTTGTGCATTTTCCAGTTACCGGCTATAAGTGGAACTCTGTTTTGCATTGAATTATCTCCAAAGTTATTTTTTATGACTATGTATTGTTTGAACTGAATCCGCCGATTACCACAATTTTTAACCTGAGAAATACTTATAAAGTAGTTCTCAGGTTAAAAATTTCACTATGTAAAAAAGGGCTGGACAATTCTAAAGCTTTGAACCTATCATTGCAGCAAGGTCAACCATTCTTGTTGAATAACCTGTTTCATTGTCATACCATGAAAGTATTTTTACCATATTATCAATAACATATGTGGTGGGACCATCTACGATAGATGATAATGGGGCTCCGTTAAAGTCAGAAGAGACCAGAGGCAGGTCGCTAAATCCTAAAATTCCTTTAAGTGATGTGCCGGCAGCCTCTTTCATTGCACTATTTACATCTTCTTTTGTTATACCTGATTTTTCAATGTTCATGCAGATATCTACAATTGAAACATTTGGAGTTGGAACCCTTACAGCAAGGCCGTTTAATTTGCCTTTTAGTTGAGGAAGTACCAATGCAACAGCTTTTGCTGCCCCTGTTGTTGTTGGTATCATGGATAATGCAGCGGCTCTTGCTCTTCGTAAATCTTTATGTGGAAAATCCAAAAGACGCTGGTCGCCTGTATATGAATGTATTGTAGTCATGAGTCCGCATTTTACACCAAAATTATCTAACATTACTTTGGCAACAGGAGCAAGACAGTTAGTTGTGCATGATGCGTTGGATATTATATTATGTTTGTCATGATCATATGAATTAGAATTGACCCCCATAACAATTGTTGTATCAGGATTTTTTGCAGGAGCGGAAATGATAACTTTTTTTGCTCCTGCTGCAAGGTGTTTTGAAGCGTTTTCACGGTCAACGAAAAGGCCGGTGCACTCTGCTGCTATATCAATATTGTAATCTTTCCATTTAAGATCTGACGGGTTTTTAACAGATGTTACTTCAATCTTTGTGCCATCAACAATAATGGCGTTTTCTTCTGCAATAATTTCATTATCTAATTTACCATGTACAGAATCATAGGATAGAAGGTAGGCTAATGTTTCGGGGTTGGTAAGGTCGTTGATAGCCGTAACTTCAACATCCGGATGTTTTAATGCTGCTCTGAAAACCATACGGCCTATTCTGCCGAAGCCATTAATTCCTAATTTAATACTCATTTTTATTAAGCTCCTTTAAAGTTAAAATTCATATAACCGGCATGGCCGGAGCATGGTTATTCACTATCGGCCACAATAAAAAATGAAAGTTCAATGATTATACTCGTTTGGACTGACTTTCATATAACATACATGGCAGATTTATCTGCCACAACGAAAATTGAAACTCTCATGATTACGGTATGTTGGACAGAGTTTCATGTAAAAATAATTAGCAAAAGAGAGAAATTATTTTTTCTTGTTTCCTTTTAAAATTCCACTTGCAAGAGAAATACTTTTTTTGCCTTGTTCTTCTATTGATTTGGCTACTTCACTTACATTTTTTTTTCTTATGTTTATAGCTTGTAATAAAATTGGTAGATTTACACCAGACAAGACTTCAATACTTCCCTCTTCAAGAAAAGTATAACTTAGGTTGGATGGTGTTCCTCCAAACATATCGGTTAAAATCAATATACCTTCTTGATTGTTTACTTTTTTTAATCCTTTTTTTATTTTTTTGCGTAAAATTTCTGCGTTTTCATTAATATCTATTGAAACAGCTTCAAGAAACTCTGGTTTTTTGTTTAATATGAACTCAGCTGATTCAATTAAAGCTTCACCGAGTCTGCAATGTGCTGTAATGAGAATTCCTATCATAATACCTCAAAATTTTAAATATTGACAAAATTATTTAAATCAGTGTTTTTTGTAAAACTCTTTATTTTTAGTAATAGATCACACCTGCAATCTGATTTTATTTATATACTTACAATCCAATCGGTTTTAGCACGCAAATATCCCCTCCAGCACTTTATTAAAGTGCTGGGCAGAGATGGTTCATGCAGTGGGTAGTGTTCTTGTTCTTACTGTTTTTTCATGTCTCTATGTGTAACAGAGACTAAATAATCAAGTTGTACAATATGATTTAAAACCTTTGTTGAAATAGCAACACTTCGATGTTTTCCTCCTGTGCAGCCGATTGCTATTGTTAAGTAAGATTTCCCTTCTTTATTGTAAAGTGGTATTAAAAAATCAATAAGGTTAAAATATTTTTGCAAAAATACTGTAGCATTTTTGTCATTTAAAACATAATCACTGACAGATCTGTTTTCTCCGTTAAGATCCTTTAGCTCCGGGACAAAATAAGGATTTGCAAGGAACCGTACATCTATAATCAAATCAGCATCAGGTGGAATACCATATTTAAAACCAACTGACAATATGTATATATACATCAGTTTTGTTGAAATGTCTTTTTTGAAGATGGAGTTTTTGATAATTGTTTTTAATTGATGAACATTGCTTTTTGTAGTGTCAATTATTTTGTCTGAAATTAATTTGAAAGGTGAAAGTTGTTTTATCTCTTCATGTATACTTTTATACAAGTTGCTTCTATATATTAAAGGATGTTGTCTTCGTGTCTGGCTGAATCTTTTTATAAGAACATCAAAAGCAGCTTCGAGGAAAATAATTTTTAACAAAATCCCCCTGTTTTTTAAAGTATTAAATATAACAGGAGCCTTTGTTACAAAATCTTTTTCACGAAGATCCATAACAAAGGCAAACCCTTTGATATTTTTTCTGTTTTCAACAGGGGTTTTAAGGATTTTTGGGAGTAAAGCTACTGGAAGATTGTCAACACAATAAAAACCTGCATCTTCAAAAACTGCCAAAGTTGTGCTTTTCCCTGCTCCTGAAAGACCTGTTATAATATATATATTAGATTTATCCACAATATAAAATAATACTATAATAAATTTTTGCAGTTATTAAAGGTTATTAAAAGTAAACCGTATTTTTTATCAAATTCTTTCATTTTCTTTTTCTATTAAAGAGAGTATCTCTTCTGAATTTACAGCATTTATAAGTTTTTCCCTGAAAAGTTCATTTTTTAGAAGTTTTGAAATTTTTGATAATAGTCTTAAATGGGTTCCTGTTGAATTTAGAGGTGCAATCAGTAAAAAAAATATATATGCAGGTTTTCCATCCATTGAGTCAAAATCAACCCCCTGTTTACTTATTCCAAGTCCCAGTATAAATGATTCTATATCCTGCAATTTCCCATGGGGAATCCCAATGCCGTCTCCTATACCGGTACTGCCCAGTTTTTCCCGTTCAAGGAGAACTTTAACAATTTTATCCTGCTGAATTTTGTACTTATTGGCAATGGGAGCTACAATTTCATTTAATACGGCTCTTTTATTTTTAGATTTCAGATCAATACTGATTGTCTCTTTTTTTAATAAATCAAGTATTTCCATTAATGTTTAACCGGTTTTTTCAGAGTTATTTAGCTGTTGTTGTTTTCAGGCTGAATTAATTCAAATTTATTGTCATCCTGCATACGTAAAACATTTATTTTGTCTGTTTTTATGTTTGTAAATACAAGGAAATCAGTGTCAGTCATTTTCATCTGCATAATGGCTTCATTAACTTCTGTGGGTGTATATGCCACGGTTTTTTTAATAATTTCGTACTGAGCTGTTTCTGCCTGGTTGGCATGATCGTCTCTTATAAAATCATTCCCCATTTGCCTTGCCTTAAGACCTCTGGTTTTAATTTTTTGTTTCTGCTTGTTTTTTTTGACCTGTTTTTCTAATTTGTCTAATACCAGGTCAATAGCAGGGTACATATCATGTGTCTCTTCTTTGCTGTTTATCTGTAATTTGTCACTTAAAAGTTTTATTTCTGCAATATGCCTGAATTTTTCAATGGATAATACAACTTTTGCTTCTGCAGGATTATCAAAAAATTTGTCAAACTTGTTTAATTTTTCTTTGACATACGTTTTAAGATGTTCGGAGGGGTCAAGGTTTTTAAAGGTAACAGATATTTGCATAAAAAAAGCCTCCTTAAAATTGTTTGCGTTTGTTTGACGATAATATACCGATCATTTCACGGTACTTGGCAACTGTTCTTCTTGCAATGTTAATATTGGAATCTTTTAAAATTTCAGATATTTTGTCATCACTGTATGGTTTTTTCCTGTTTTCGTTTTCAATTATTTTTCTGATTTTTTCCTGTACACTTGCAGAAGCTATGTCTCCTCCATGGGAACGTTTTATGGAGCTGTTGAAAAAATATTTAAGCTCAAAAATACCTTGGGGGGTATATACATATTTATTAGTGGTCACTCTGCTTATGGTTGATTCATGCATATCAATGTCAGTAGCTACATCCTTTAGAATCATTGGTTTTAAAAAAGAAATCCCCTTTTCAAAAAAGTCATGCTGGAATTTTAAAATACTTTGCATAACTTTATATATCGTTTTTTGTCGCTGGTGAATACTTTTAATAAGCCAGGTGGCAGAACGCATTTTTTCCTGTAGGTACTCTTTGGTGTCTGTTTCAGTAATTTTTTTTTGTGATACAGCTTTTTTATAATAAGGATTTATTTTTAATAGTGGCATTCCTTCATTATTTAATACAATAATAAAATCATTGTCTGTTTTATAAACGTATATATCTGGATTGATATACTGAGGTGTTTCATTTGAAAATAATCTGCCTGGCTTTGGTTCTAAACCTCTAATTATCTGTACCAGTGATACAACTTTTTCAATTTTTATTTTTAAAGATCTGGCTATCAATTTGTAATTTTTATTTTCAAGGTGTTTTATATGGTTTTGAACTATCAGATTTATTTTTTCGTTTTTTATCATAAGCCTGTCTAACTGGAGCAGCAGACATTCAGAGAGATCTCTTGCACATACTCCCGGAGGATCGAAGGTTTGTATAAGAGATAAAACTGAACAGACATCTTCAACCGGTGTATGGGTCCTGTTTGCAATTTCTTCTACAGAGATATCATAAAGATAGCCGTCTTTATTTATATTTCCTATTATAAAACTCCCGATTTTTTCATAGACAGGTCCAGGAGATGTCATGGAAAACTGCCATAGTAAATGTTCGTTTAAAGACTCTTTGATCGCAATAAATGACTCATATTCGGGGGCATCTTTTTTTTCTGATTCATATTGTACTTTTCCGTGGGAACTATATTCACCGAGATAGTTGTTCCAGTCAATTTCCTGTTGGATATTATCCTCAAATTTAACCTCTTTTACTTCAGCCTCTTTATCCTTGGAAGAGGTTTGTTGGTCTGTTATATTTTCATCAACTGTATCCTGAGTCTCTTCAAGAGCTGGATTCTCTTCTAATTCCTGAGTTATTGCACTCTGGAGTTCAAGTTGATTTAATTGAAGAAGCTTAATTGCCATTTGCAGTTGTGGAGTCATAACCAACTGCTGGGAAAGTTTTAAATATTGTTTGAGTTCGAATGCCATATTTTAAAGTTTAAATTTGTCACCTAAGTAAATTTTGCGTGCGATTTTGCTGTTTGTAATTTCTTCTGGTGTTCCGGATTCTATTACCTGCCCATTGTTTAAGATATAAGCTGTATCGCAAACTCCAAGTGTTTCTCGTACGTTGTGATCTGAAATAAGAATACCTATCTTTTTTGTACAAAGATAGCGTATAATTTTTTGTATATCAATAATTGCCAGAGGATCAATTCCTGCAAAAGGTTCATCTAATAAGATAAAAGACGGTTTTGTGGATAAGACCCGTGCAATTTCAAGCCGCCTTCTCTCTCCTCCTGAAAGACTGCTGGCCTTTTGTTTTGAAAGATGATCTATTCCGAGTTCTTTTAACAATTTTTGCCCCACTGCTTTATGGTTTGATTTTTTAATGGGCAGAATTTCAAGAACTGCAGTTATATTTTCCTCTACTGTTAATTTTTTAAATATGGATGATTCCTGGGGTAAATAACCAATACCTTTTCTGGCCCTTAAATGCATAGGCATTTTTGTTATATTTTCCTGATTAAGAAATACACATCCATTTTCTGGTTTTATCATACCTACAGCCATATAAAATGTTGTTGTTTTACCAGCTCCATTTGGGCCAAGTAAGCCTATAACTTTGCTACTTTCAACTTTAAGGCTTACTGAATTTACTACTACCCTATCATTATAGATTTTAACAAGTTTTTCAAGTCGTAAATTTAACATTGGTGTAAATATAATTTTTTTTTAAATATTTATTTATTATTTTGATAAATTAAGGCTTCTATCTGCTTATTTAATCCTTTTTCAACAAAAATACGGCCATCTTTTTTATGATAAATAATTTTATTGCCGGAAATATAATCGATTTTAGTTGTCATTTTAGCATTTTCCCCTGTTAAAATAAGTATTTCTGTTAATGTTGTATACTCTGCTCTGTCTGATTCAGCAGTATTGTTGTCAAAAAATATATGAACGTTATTTTCTGCAATAATTTTTTTTGCTGATTTTCCCAGGGAATTCATACTGTTCTCTTTGTCATTTCTATTATAAAATATTTTAAGTTGCCCGCAGGTCAGGACATTATTTTTTTGTGTTGCCTTGACATTTCCTGTAAATGTTGCACAACTTGTTTTTTGATCTGAAGTAAATTTATCTGCCAGGATAAGAATACTGTTTTTATCTTTTTTGAGAATTTGTTTGTTTGGTTTATTTGCATATAGATTATCATCAATTTGTGATACTATAGTTACTGTATTTGAAGGTTTTTTTTTGCTTATCTGGTTTGCAAATAAACTCTCTGTTAAAAAAGAAAAATATAATCCCCAGAAAATCCACAAAATAAAAGTTTTATAATATACTGTTTTCACTTATAATCCCGATAATATTCCCAGAAATAATTGTTTTGTTTGTATTTAAGTCCATATCTATTGAATTCCCTGTAATATTTAGTATATCACTGAAAATTTTAACCAAAGTATTTTTATTATATATTATATGTCTTTTATGGTCATATTGCAATGACTCGGTTAAAAGTTTATGTTTTTGATATTTTAATATAACTTTTCCAGAAACAGACATGTTGTTTGACTGCGTGTTTAATAAGCCTTTGTTTGCTGTAAGATAGGCTTTTTTTTTATCTTTTAAAAAAAATACAACAGAGATTTCTAAAAATTCCACTCTGTTTTGATCTTCAAATAATTTAGCTGATTTTGCTTCAAGGTCCCATTGTGTTATACCGTTACTGGTTGCTGTCTGTCTTATTTTGTCAAGGGAAAGAGAAGCATTGTCAAACTGTTTTATAGTCTCTTTTTTAATCTCTTTATTATTTCGAGTTTTTAAAGAAATAGAGGTGAAAATAAAAATAATGGTAAATATTGTGAGGATTAAAGTAAGAGTTTTTTTTATATTGAGCATTTGTTGTTTGATTTTTTTTTTTACATAAAAGAATTTACTGTATTTTCCCATACCCCTTTTGTTTTGAGTATAAGCTCACAGACCTCTCTCACCGCACCGCAACCGCCCTTTGCAGCTGTTATATAAGCTGCTGCTTTTTTTACTGCTTCATCTGCATCTGAAACAGTAACAGGGAAGCCTACTCTGTTTAAAAGGCAGAGGTCAGGAAGATCATCCCCTATAAAAGCTATCTCTTTTACTTGAACTTCTTTTGTTTTAATTATTTCATTTAAAGCGGTTGTTTTGTCTTTTATGACAATATCACCATCTACTTGAAATTGTAACTGCAAT
>JASFBI010000317.1 GCA_030149595.1 Desulfobacterales bacterium | reverse complement strand
ATATAACAAAAGAGCCCTGATAAATTTTATCAGGGCTCTTTTGCGTTATAGGACTATGACCTTTGAATAATAGCAATTTTCAAAATTGGTCTCTAATAAAATCAATATGTTAGAATAGATAGATTCATCAAAACAGGAGTTGTTCAAAGGTCTCAGGACGATTATGATTGTTATCTCAATAAAATTATAAATTTACTTTTTATCATTTCATAATGATTCCTATGGTTTCTTATTTCCCAGAGAACATCTCCATGTTTTTCAATTTTCCAGGCAGGTGTTAATATATTATTTTTCCCGCAAAAAAGTTCGCAGAGGTTATCAAATGCAAATCCTTTATAGTCTCCTTTTTGGGTACCTCCTAACCAGTCTTTTTTTTTAGCACAATCTGTTGACCATGAAAATGGATCTGAAAAAATCAGTCTGGAATTTTTTGTTTTTGAAACTCTGTTTATCTCTTTTAAATGGTCAAGTGGTTTTGGGACTTTATCCAGTATATTTAAAGCTGCTGATTGCGAAAAGGTATCTTTTTTAAATGGAAGATATAGTGCATCTGCTACAATAAATTCAATATTTGATAAATCCCAGTTATCTGGAAGAGTTATTCTATTTTTTGCTGTTAATTCGCCTTCGATTATAAGGTCAAACTCAATAAAGCCATTTTTTTGCAATTTTTTTGCTATTGCAATAAATGTGGATGATAGATCAACTCCTATGGTAAATTTGCTTTTTTGTGCCATTTCAAAGGTCATTCTGCCTACTGAACAGCCAATATCTATGGAAAGTTCAGTATCTGTACTCATATTTGCCCATGTTGAATATGCATTGCATGCTTCAGGATCAGCCATGATATCGCTGTAATGGCTCCAGAGATATGAAGAGGCAACTTGCGGTGTTTCATATTTTGCACAAATTATACTACTGTTTTTTGTTAAGTCAGGGGAAAGATAAGCTGTCCCA
This sequence comes from Desulfobacterales bacterium, assembly GCA_030149595.1. GTDB lineage: Bacteria > Desulfobacterota > Desulfobacteria > Desulfobacterales > DAOWNP01 > DAOWNP01. The sequence continues at coordinate 2,512 of JASFBI010000317.1, read as the reverse complement.
TCTTTTATTAAAAATTTTTTGTGGCAGTGGGGGCATGTTAAAATAGCTGAAATTATATCTTTATCAGATTCTTTTAATATATTTGGTAAAAAGGAATACTCTTTTTTACGGCACAGAGGACAAATAAGATAATCTAATACTTCTTTTTTCATAATATGAAATACTTTAGAGTTAGTTTCACAGTTATAATAAGACAGATTTGATTTATTTGTTCAAACCTGTCTTATTATTGTATTTACAACATTTTTTTAAACTAAACTGGTGCGTGACAAGCCGGTGCATGGCAAGCCGGTGCATGGCAAGCCGGTGCATGGCAAGCTGGTGCATGGCAAGCTGGTGCATGGCAAGCCGGTGCATGGCATGATGGTGCATGACAACTTGCAGTTGAAGAAACTCTTTTTTCAACTTTTTTTATTTTTAGCATAATATCACCTCCTTTCAATTATGAATTGATGTTACAAGAGAAATTGATAAAATCCTGCTCTGCCAGTTGATAAATTGTATCCTGGCAGGAGGATAAAAATTTATCAAAATCAGAATCTTCTCCATATTGAGGAAAAAGTTTAAGTGCTATTTCATTTACTGTTAAAAATCCATTTGAAAGCTGTAAAAAATCTTTCCCAAAATCGTTTATTTGAGTTACCTCAAGTTCAGATCCGCGGCATAAAAAAACAAAAAAATTTTCAGATCTACTATACTCTTGTTTAATTATTCCTTTTTTAAGATCATCTATTATTAATGAAAGGTCATATTTAAACTTGCGGATAATAATGTTTTCGCCGCATACTGGTGGGTGTTTTTCAAGGGTACATAAATCAATATTTCCTGTTTTATATATATCTTTATATTTTCCTGCTAAAATAGCAGCTTTTTCATACTCTATAATATCTTTTATGTGTCCCCATTTTTTACCCTTCAATTTACTTACTGTATTTTGTGCATATTTTGGAAATTGAGTGTAACAATCAGGCGCAGGTAAAATAAAATCATCATATTTTTTTTCCTCTTTTAGCCATAAAAGAAAATTTAAAAAATAATCAGATACAGAATCTGAAAAAGCAGTTGTACAAATAAGAAATGATTTAGGATAAAGATTTACAATCATGGGAAAATTTTTGGTAATAATATTTAAATTAAATAATGATTCTCCATCGCATGGAATATTGTAAAAACTGCTGAATATGTCCGGATAATCTGAAATAAGTTTTTTGTCTGATTTTATACGGTATCCACTGTCAAACTCAAGACCAAGTGAAAAATAAGTATCTACATCCTGAATTAAACTATCATGATACAAACTAAAAAGCTCAGTGCCGGGCAATACTGTAGGTATTTGTATAAGAGGGTTGCTGTTGCCTAAAACACCAGTTTTGAGTGCAAGGGTAAGGGTTGCATCTATATCTTCTTTTTGCTCCTGGGGGAAACCTATAATATAGCTTAATGTAGGTACTATGCTGTTTTCAGTTGTTTCTATAACCCTGTTATAAAGTATTTCCTGGTCAATCTTTTTTCTTATGAAAGTTAGAGTTTTTTTTGATCCTGAATCAATTCCGTAACACATTGATTCACACCCTGCACTGTGCATTAATTCCAATATGTTTGAATCCACTGTATCTAATCTTGAAATACAGTACCATGGAATATGATTTAATTTCTCATCTATTACTTTGTTGCAAAAATCAATAACAAATTTACGGTTGGCAGTAAACTGGTCATATGAAAGAAGAAAGCATTCTGCGTTAAATTTTTCATGGAGACAGCGCATCTCTTTTACAAGTCTTTCAATGGAAAAAGTTCTTGTTTTTTGTCTCCATAGTATAGATTCGGAACAATAAACACATTTATGAGGGCAACCACGGCCAACTTCTAATATTGCAATACTGCGTGGAAGTTTGCATGCATCTCTGTATTCCTGTAAAGAGGGCAGATAGCTGTAATCAGGCAGTAAAATATCATCTAAATTATTAATAAAAGCCCTGTCCCTGTTTTTTATTATTTTGTTATGTTTGCGATAAGTTATCCCATCAATATCTTTCCAGTCTGTATTTTCATAACAGGCAGTAACCAGTTCTTTAAAAGTAATTTCCCCTTCACCCCTGACAACTGCATCTATCCATGGAAAGTTGGTAAGAGTTTTAATATCTACAAAAGAAGCATTATGCCCGCCAATAATAATTTTTATGTCTTTTCGTTTTTTTTTTAGTTTTTGTGCGATATTAATTACACTTGGATAGGTTGTACATTGAGCTGAAAAGCCAACTATATCAGGATCAGTTTTTATGATTTCATTTGCACAACAATCATAAATATCTTTATCCATTCTAAGTCTGTCCAGCCTTAGAGCAAGAATAAAATCAAAGAATTTTATATTATACGATCTGTTTTTTACACTTGTTGCAAGATTAACAAGTCCTAAAGGAACAAGATTATACATTGATTCAACATAAAAAGGAGGAAATATTAGAGAGATATTCATAATATAAATATTAAAAAGTAAAATAAATTTATCAAG
>JASFBI010000316.1 GCA_030149595.1 Desulfobacterales bacterium | reverse complement strand
ATAAAAAAAAAATCCGTTAAAAAAACCAAACAGGCCAGAGAGTATTACAGCACTATTATTACAAAAAACCTTTTTGACACTCAAAATGAAATTGATACTCCCCACAGTGAACAGACCACAATTGACACATCCCTTCGAAAAGAGACTAAACTCAATCTTAAACTATGGGGTACTGTTCTTGGAAGTTCTGCCAGATCCTATGCTGTTATTGAAGATAAAACAAAAAGAGAACAAAAGCTACTGCATACAGGAGACACAATACAGAAAGCAAAAATAAAACATATTTTAAGAGAACAGGTAATACTTACATTCAACGGAAAAGATGAAATATTGTCAATGGAAGACATGGCAGTTAAAAAAAATAAAATCGCCGGTAACTCAGGTACCAGTGATTTAAACCAGCGGATAAAACTTTCCAGAAAAAGAGTTGACCATGCTTTAGACAACCTGACAAGCTTAATGACTCAGATTAAAGTTATACCAAAAATAAAAAATGGAATACCAGAAGGCATGATGCTGTCAAGAATTAAAAGGGGATCAATTTTCAGCAAGATGGGTCTTAGAAACGGTGATATTTTAACAGGAATAAATGATAATCCCATAGAATCCGTTGATGATGCAATGTCTCTTTACGATAATATTCAAACAGCAAAAAATGTTTCATTGCAAATTAAAAGAAATGGCAGTATCAGATCTATTAATTACGACATATATTAAAATTTACAATTTAAATATAAACTGGTATGTATAAAGTTGCAGGAAAAAAGCAGGGGTTAATATTAATTTATCAAAACACAGGTGTTTTATGAAGTTTTTCCATAATATAAACAGAATAAGTTATTTCCTTATTATACTATTTATTATCTCTTTTTTTTGTACTGATGTATTTTCCCAGACAAAACACCAAAATGAAGATCAAAAAATTACAAAAAAAAGTAACGAAAAATTTATTTCCATTGATTTTAATAATGTTGATATAAATGTATTTATTAAGTTCATAAGTGAGCTTACCGGGGAAAATTTTATAATAGATAAGCGTGTAAAAGGTAAGGTTACAGTTATTTCTCCAACAAAAATATCTGTAAAAGAGGCTTTCAGAGTTTTTGAATCTGTACTTGAGGTCCATGGATTTACAACTGTAAAAGCTGGCAGGATAACCAAAATTATAGCTTCTCCTGATGCAAGATCCAAAAATATTGAAACAAGACTTTTCGAAGAACATGGCCCGGCTGAAGACAGAATAGTCACACAGATGATCCCCTTGCAATATGCAAACCCCAATGAAGTAAAGCGCCTTTTTGCACCCCTTGTTTCTAAAAACAGTGTTATACTCTCATACCCGCCATCAAACATGTTAATTATTACAGATATGGACTCCAATATTAAACGGCTGCTTAAAATCATTAAAGCCATAGATAACGCAGGAATAGGCCAGCAAATATCAATAATACCAGTTTTATACGGAGATGCAAACCAGCTTGTCAAAATATTGATCACTGTATTTAAAAGCCGGCAGAGAATTCCAAAATCAATGGCAGAAAAATCAATAAAATTTGTAGCTGACCAAAGGACAAATGCCATTATTTTCCTGGCAAGTGAAGGAAACACGTTAAAGATCAAAAAACTCATTAAAATACTTGACAAACAGATTCCCTCCGGCAATGAAAAAATTCATGTCTACTATCTTGAGCATGCTACTGCAGAAGATTTAGCCTCTGTTTTGCAATCTCTGCCTACAAAAACCTCATCTTCTCCAAATACCGCAAAAATAGCTCCTCCTGTTTCTGAAAAAGTCCTGATAAAAGCTGACAAAGCCACCAACAGCCTTATTATAATGGCTGAAAAAGATGAGTACCTTATTTTAGAAAATATAATAAAAAAACTGGATATACCAAGATCCATGGTTTATATAGAGTGCCTTATTATGGAAATAAATGTAGATAAGGATTTTAATTTGGGAACTGAATGGAGGGTTGGTGAAGATACTACAGTCAACGGAAACAATAGTGTATACGGAGGAGGTTTTTCAGGCTCACCAGGTGCTGGGTCATATCAAAACACAAGGGGACTTTCCCAGGGAATGCTTCCTGCCGGTTTTTCAATGGGTATTTTAGCACCTGGCACTCCTATTAAAATAGGTGATGTTGAGATCCCTTTTCCAAATGCTGCCATGATTATTCAGGCTTATAAAACAGACAAAGATGTAAATATCCTGTCAACACCTCAAATAATGACAACAGACAATGAAGAAGCAATTATTACAGTTGGTAAAAATGTACCTTATCTTACCAAAACAGGCACAACATCTACATCAGAAACTTATAACAGCTATGAATACAAAGATGTAGGGATCTCCCTTAAAATAACTCCTCAAATAAGCAAAGGCGGATTAATAAGACTTAAAATAATTCAGGAGGTCACAAAATTAGATGCCCTTTCCCAATCCATTTTAACTGACCGTCCCACAACTTTTAAACGTACAATTGACACAACCGTTATAGTTAAAGATAAAAGCACTGTTGTTATTGGCGGATTAATAGACGACAGTTTTTCACACTCAACATTTAAGGTTCCATGCCTCGGTGATCTGCCTGGTCTTGGCTGGATGTTTAAAACAGTTTCAAAATCAAATGAAAAAACAAACCTGTATGTATTTTTAACACCTACTGTCATATACAGTCCATCTGATGCAACCTCTATTTACAAAAACAAACACAAGGAAATCGATAAAATAAGAGAAGAAAGCATCAAACTGTATAAAAAATAACAGGCTATAAAAAAACACTTAATTATACTTTAACCTAAAAATACTGCCTGAAAATAGAAAATGAAGACTCTTTCCCAAATACTTACTCAAGAATTTAATGTTTCAGATAAAGACATTAAAGAGGCAAATCTTGCAAAAACTGAAATGCAGCTGGATTTAACTGGTGTTTTAGTAAAAAAAAAAATCATATCTGAAAATCAAAGACTCTCCCTATTGAGCAGCTTTTATGATATCCCTTTTGAAAAAGGTCATTTAGTCAAAAATTCTATTTCAGATTTTACAAAAAAAGTATCCATCCAGTTTTTAAAAAAGCACATTATCTTCCCAATAAAAATAAAAGATAATCAGACTGAAAATCCAGACATAATTGCAGTTTACAACCCTTCAAACTTTCAGGCCATCGACAGCCTTACGACAATTCTGGGCATTGATGATTACAGCCTTGTGCTGGCAAAAAGCAGTGAAATTATCTCTGCCATAAATGCTGCATATGATCAAAGCAGAGATTCAGCAGAAGAGTTAATGCAAAATATAGAAGAGAACGGAGCCTCCATACTTGATGAGATTGAAAACACAGCAGATCTTTTAGACGACTCCAGTGATGCACCAATAATTAAACTGGTAAACCATATTCTTTCACAATCAATAAAAGCCCGTGCCAGCGATATACACATAGAACCATACCAGGAAAATTTAACTATCAGATAC
>JASFBI010000315.1 GCA_030149595.1 Desulfobacterales bacterium | reverse complement strand
CAGCAGATAACTCATTTTTAATTGCACGGAGTAATTTTTCTGGTAAAATATTTTGGATGGAGATATCTGTGATAGACGCAATTGATGGGCATTTTACAGGTATTAAATTACAAAAAGATTCAACGTCACCGGCTCTTCCTTCAATATGAATCAATACTCCAAAAGAAGTATTTAACACACTGCCTTTTAAAGAAAAACTGTTTGCAAGGTTAAAAATAAAGGGTCTGAAACCAACTCCCTGAACCATGCCTTTTATGACAAGTTTTTTTGATACAATTTCCCCCATAGCAAAAATTTGTCAGGTCTGTTAAAATTTATAGTTTATTTGCGGCCTGCTGAATAAATTCCAGCGTTTTTTCTGCCTCTTTTATATCTATTTGTGCTATGGCAAAACCAGCATGGATAATAACATACTCTCCTTTATAGGGTTTTTCAAGAAGAGTAATATTTATCTTTTTTTTTACTCCCCCTGCATCAATAATACCTGTGTCAGAGTCAATGATTTCAACTATCTTAGAAGGAACTGCTATACACATATTTACACCATTTTTTTAGTAACATACATGGCAAATTTATCTGCCAAAACAAAAATTAAAACCCTCATGCTTACAGTCTGTTGGACGGAGTTTCATATAACATTCATCAATAAGCAAAAAAGATTTAAAGCAGATCAGTTTAATGTACTGCACAGGCTATGCACGGATCAAAAGATCTGACAATTCTTGCAGCTTCAAGAGGATTTTTATCATCTTTTATATAAGCTCCTAAAAGTGCCTGTTCCACTGCTCCTGGTTTTTTCATATCATCTCTTGGAGAACAGTTCCAGGTTGTAGGCACTACACACTGGTATCTTTCTATTTTTTTGTCTTTTATGCTAAGCCAGTGTCCTAATGCTCCTCTTGGTGCTTCGGTTAAACCAACTCCTGTTCCTGTTTCAGGTATTTTAAAATCTGTACATGATGGTTCTCCCGGCACAAGCTCATCTACCCACTGCAAACATTTCTCTGCAACAATTTTGGTTTCTATTGCTCTTGCTGCATGCCTTCCCATAACAGATACAAGATCTTCCGGTTTTTTATCAAGCACTGACAAAAGACCATCAACCAGTTTTTTCAATTTTAAATCCCTGCCTTTAATATAAGAAACCATTACTCTGGATAGCGGCCCTACTTCCATAACACAACCATTATACCTTGGAGCTTTGATCCATGAATATGCACCGCTTTTATGGGGTGCCGGAGTAGTTTCACTACTTGCCGGATGTATTCCTGAAGCAGATGAATATAGAGAATGGTCTGTGTCTTCAGTAATTTTTAATGGATCAAAGCTGTCTATTGTACCATTTATTATTACTCCTGATGGAAATAAAAGGTTCAAATTATCATTTGATTCATTAAAGGCACCATAAGCAAGAAAATTACCACACCCTTTCCCAAGTTTGAAATAATCAGGAAAAGCCTTTGCAACATTAACCACATCATTAAGATATCCATTATCTATAAACGATTTTAATTCCTTCATAAGTGATTTATATGCAACAATTTTATCTACGGTTACTTTTTCAGATACTCCGCCTGGGAAAAGAGATGCAGCATGGGGGAGCTTTCCTGCAAAGACTGCCCCTGCCTTGTGAGCTTTAGCACGCATTTCAAGAGCTTCCATATAATTTCTGATTGCAGTAAAATTAAACTCATTATCTGTTAGATAGTCACCTTTGTACCTTGGTAAAAAAGGAGCTGCCGGAAAAACTGCTTTTGATGAAACTTCAGATGCGACCCATCCTTTCAGATTATTCAAAACAGGATCCCTGCCGTTATAATTTAATATTGCTGCTATATCAACAAAATCCAAAGCTGCAAGATGGTAAAAATGGAGTATATGAGACTGAATATAATTAGCACCGAGAATCATATTCCTCAAAATTCGTCCATTATTTGAAGGTTTAATTCCATATGCCTGATCCTGAGCCAAAATAGATGCTACTCCGTGCGACACAGGACATACCCCACAAATCCGCTGGGTAATCTGTTGAGCATCTAAAGGGTCTCTTCCTTTTAAAATTGTCTCAAAGCCTCTAAACATCTCACCTGAACAGTATGCATTTACAATCAAATTTGATTCAACTTCTACCCTAATTGCAAAATGTCCCTCTATTCTTGTTACAGGATCTATTTTTATTATTTTAGCCATGAAAACGCCTCTTTTTAATTATGTGTCTTAAACATAGAAACAATTTCTATAAGTTCTTTAAATTGAACACCATTTTCCATACTTGCTTTATCCATATTTTTCAGGAGCTTGTTCACAGCTTCTATACTCTGAAACTGCTGCGATGAAGAAGATGCCACATCACCCATAAGAAACGATACTTTAGCAAGCCTTGCTTCAACCTTTTCAAAAGCAATTTTTGTTTTTTCCACATCCTCTTTACTGCGATGAGTTTTTTGCATGGTTGCTTCAATAAGCTCTGAAGTATTCTTTGCCGCAGCAGCAGATCTCTTTGCAAGACTCCCCACTTCTCCGGCTACAACTGCAAAACCTGCTCCTGCCTCACCTGCCCTTGCAGCTTCAACAGCAGCATTAAGAGAGAGAAGGTTTGTTTGAAATGCTATTTCATCTATACTTTTAACAACCTGAACTGTCTGGTCACTTTTATCTGCAAGTTCCTCTATAGCATCTATAACAAGCTTCATGGCTTCACCTGCCATAAAAAATTCTTTTGATATTTTTTGAATCAAAGCATTAGCTTTATCAACACTTTTTAAATTATGCCCTGTTACAGATGATATTTCATTAACAGAAGATGTTGCCTCATTCACCGATTCAGCCTGCTGCTGAGATTTTCCCTGTACCTGCATAACAACATTCTGCACTTTAAAAATAACAGCATTAAGTTTTTCTATAAATGCATTAAAAAGACCTGCCACCTCACCTATTTCATCTTTGGTTTTAACAGGTATACGTCTTGTAAGATCCCCTTCATCTTTTTCAAAAAGCCTGAGAAACCCGACAAATTGACCCAGCGGAATACCCACAAACTTTTTTACAAAATAAGCCATTAAAATAACACAAAGTACTACTATTATAACAAGTGAAATCAAAGAATTTCTCAAAGATATTTTTTTAAGTTTTGACATAACTTTGTAAAAATTTAAATTAGCTGTTTTTAAGACTTTATTTGAAAATCTGAAATATGTTACACCGCCTGTATCACCTTCCTCCCAACTCATATGACATCTGACACAATCTTTTGTAACAGGTTGTGGTTTATATATTTCCATGGCTTCATCAGTATGTTTTATAATCATTTCATGACTGGAAAAAAGTTCTTTTTTTATATCTTCTGCCAGTTTATTTCCTACAAATGAAGAATCAGAAGAGTGAGTCGCTATCCCGTTTATATCAAAAAGAGAAAACTCAAGGAGTCCTTTTACCTTTTTTTGGGCTTTTATAAGTTTTGCAAACTTTTCCATTTC
>JASFBI010000314.1 GCA_030149595.1 Desulfobacterales bacterium | reverse complement strand
TATCGGTATTTTTAAAACTTTTTTAACTTTTTTTATATTCAAATCTTTTCAGATTATTTTTTATCAGGGAATAAAACTAAAAAATAAATTTACAAATCCGAATAATTTTTTATCTGATGTTAGTCCCCATGTTGATTTAATGTTATCTCGGTTCTATAAAAATAATTCAGATAATAATAATGTTGAAAAAATCTACATGGACAGCTGTATAGAAAATCTGAAAATCGGGAAATTAAATGGGATAGATGCTGAAATTCTAAATGCAAATGATGTTAAAAAATTTGATAATAATCATGTTAAATTTAACGAAAACGAGAGCCTTTTAAATTATATATCTGCTATAAGCGCTGCTCAGAGTCTTATTATATAGGTGTAATAAAATTGAAACCTGTTAGAATAAATCAGATAGTTTATAATCAAATTAATAGAGAACAAATTTTATTTATTCTAACAGGAGTAATAATAGTTATTATTTTATTACTACTCTTAATTTATAACTTTCTCGCATATTATAAATATTCCAGGCTTACTTTAGGATACAGGTTAAAAGCTGAAAACTTAAGCAGTAATATTAGAAAAAAAACTTCTCAAAATCCGAAAGTTAATTTAACCGAGAATGAAAAACAAAACATTATAAATGACGTTGCTTTTGTAAACGTTCTGATTGCCAAAGACGTTTTTCCATGGTGTTATCTCCTTGATACTCTGGAGCAAAAAATCCCTGATGGTATAACACTGACAAATTTCATTCCATCAGATAATTTCAACAAACTAACTCTAAAGGGGAATGCGAATTACATAAAGGATATAACGCTTTTTCTCAAGAATATAGAAAAAACAAAAATGTTTCATAAAAGCATATTAACAGAGCTTGATATAGATATGAAAAGACCTGTTAAAATTCATTTTATAATAAAAGCTGTGCTGCAAAAGGATATGCTGTTTCCAGAAGAACAATATGGAACTTTTGGAACTTATATAAACGATCTATAGTGCCTGATTAGAATTTCAGGGCATTAGTACCTTACGCCTGAAACCCTGTCATAAAAAACAAGAAATTTTTTAAATCATTTATCCACAGATTTCGCAGATTGCACAGATATTCTGCGTTAATCTGTGTAATCTGCGGATAAATAGAACTTGGGTTGTGGGCAAAGCCCGCTTTGGTATTATTGAGAAGTTACGGATACAAGGGGATGTATGAGAATTATGGAAAAGTTCAAAACAATAAAGCTTTATGCTGTTTCTCTTGTATCTGTTTGTTCTCTTTTGATTTTAATTAATTTGGTTTTTTATAATTATTTTGTATCTGTCCGGCAAGATGAAATGTGTCAGCAAAGAGATTATTATTTTCAAAAAAGAAATGCTGGCAAGGATAATATTGGCAATAAAAGTCTGCAATATGTAAATGCTTTAAATGCTTTGAAAAAATTTAAAAATAGACTGCCGTCTTCTTCGTTGTTTACTGACAGCATAGATAAACTCAATAGAGTATTTAATAGAGATAGCTTAGCCATCAGTAAAATGTTGTTTAAAGTTTCAAAGGCAGATAATCTTGGACTATCGAAATGTTCGACTAATTTAACAATCAGTGGAAACTATCTTGAATTAAAAAAAGTTTTAGCAGATATGCAAAAAGAAGATGAAATTTTTTGTATTGAGGAATTATCCTTTAAAAAATATTCCGACGGTCAGAACCAAATTGATATGGTGCTCACAATCGCAACTTATTTTAAATAATTTTCAAGTTATCGACAGGCTGTTACGGAATGAATAATTTCTTCAAGTTCAAGGCAAAAAATCAATTTAACCGCAGAAATACCCGTTGTATTTCGAGGATTAAATTTATTTTTTAACGCAGAAATTGGATAAATTGCGTTTCGTAACAGCCTGTCGAACCATTGCAAATGGTATTAATTCGACATGAATAACAAAAAAATATTATTTTCTCTTATAATAGTATTTGTAATTTTTCTTGTATACAGGATCATGCATCCTTTCAGACAAGAGACAGTTCCTCTTAAATATACAGGAGAAAACATTAATATGAAAAAGGAGAGCAGCTCTTTTTTACCTGGTGCATCTGATCAAATCCAGGGTTTATATCTGTTTTTAAATTTATTGTCCGCACCACCGGAACATTCATATAAGGTTTATAGAAATCCTTTTTATAAACCTTATATTACGCCTCCAAGTCAAAAACCTCCGTTGAAATTGTCAACAGACAGTTTAAATATAGTTAAAGAAAAACTGTTTGCTGAAAAAATCAGGGAAGATTTTAGCCGATTTCGAATATTCGGTTTTTATAATAAAAAGGATAACATATCTCTTTTTTTAAAAAGAGGAAATCAGATATTTATTATTAACAGGGGTGATATAATAAATGGAAAATATAAAGTTGAAAATATTTCACGAGAATCAATAACATTAAAAGCAGAGCATATTAATGATCTGGTACATATTGATTTAAAAAATTTATAGTAACTATTCATCTGTTTAAAAGATGGTAATGGTTTACAGTTATAGGTTCATGCTTGAGCTGGTATAAAAAAGTGTTGATTATACATGAAGCGATATATGTTGAAAGGTCAGACATGGGTATGAAAAATTATATAAAAATACAATTTTACTTTATTTCTGTTCTTCTGTTTATACTTATCATATGTTTCGGATGCGCAGGACATAATAGTTATTTTATAAAAGGACAACAGGCCATTGCGGCAGGTGACTGGGATGAAAGTATAAAAAATTTCAGAGAAGCTCTTAAGGTTGAACCTGATAATATTGAAATAAAATTATTATTGACCAAAGCCAGTTGGAAAGCTTCTATTTTTTATATGATAAATGGCGAAGCATGCCTAAAGCAAAAACTTTATGAAAAGGCTTTAACATTATTTAAAAAAAGTATCGAAATTAATCCTGCTAATCATAAAGTCAAATCTTTAATTAAAAAAGCAGAAAATATGAAAAAATCCGATTCTTATTTTATAAAAGGGAAAGCTTTTTTAAAAAAAGGTAAAGATGGCAAGGCACGTGCAGCATTGGAAAGAGCAATTAAACTTGATCCGCAAAATATGGAGGCACAAAAAGTTTTTGCTGCTTTAATCAAGGAAGAAAAAAATGCTCCTGCTTTTAAGCTAAAACTTAAAACCGACGCTCCTATCTCTTTGAAATTCAACAAAACATCAATAGTTAATGTTTTTGATATTCTTGCAAAACTTGCTGGAATCAATTTTATTTTTGACAAAAGTTTTACTGATACTCAGGTAACTTTATTTATGGAAGATGTGACATTTGAATTATTCTTAGAAATGCTTCTTAAAACAAATGGTCTTTCTGCTAAAGTAATCGGTGAAAAAACGATGCTTGTTTATCCTGACACACCTTCCAAGGTTAAAGAGTATCAGGAAGTTCAGATAAAAACTTTTTTTCTCGCCAATCTGGAAGCACGTAAAGCTGTAGGTCTTCTTTCCAGAATACTTA
>JASFBI010000313.1 GCA_030149595.1 Desulfobacterales bacterium | reverse complement strand
AGCAGGAGTAAATTTTCCTGCCCGAACTGTAGTTATATTAAATACAGACAGGTACAATGGAAGAGATTTTGTTCATCTCTCTCCCACAGAATTTCATCAGATGACAGGACGGGCAGGAAGACGAGGAAAAGACAACATCGGCTTTGGGATTCTGATTCCAGGCAAGTTCATGGATCTCAGACTTGCTTCCAAGCTTATAAACTCACCTTCTTCAAAAGTTTACAGCCAGATTTGTATCAATTTTTCAATGGTTTTAAATCTATTACTGTCCCATACAATTGATGGAATTAACGATCTCTTAAAAAAATCTTTTGCTTCATACACAATTTCCACAAATAAAAAAAAGACAAACTCTATATTTACAAGTAATAATAATTTTTTATGGCAGGATTTCTTACTGCACTTAAACTTTTTAAAAAAGTATAACTATGTAAACAAAAATAACAAACTTACCAAAAATGGGAAATGGGCATCTAAATTAAGAATAAATCAACCCCTTATAATGGCAGAAAGTTTTAAATATAAATTATTTAACAATCTAAACCCTTCTTATCTCGCAGGGATTGTCGCATCATTTGTAAATGAACGTAATTTAGATGATGACTCTTTAGATATGAATATTGTTCCAATAAAACTTCTAAAACGTTTGGAATATACAAAAACAACTCTTACCCCATTTTTAAAATATATGGATGAACAAGGCTTTGAAACAAAAAAACTCTACCTTAAACCTGCTGTAGCTATCTATCTCTGGGCAGAAAACATGCCCTGGAGTAAAGTTTTATCCATATCAGAATTAGCCGAAGGAGATTTAGCAAGATTAATTTTTATGACTGTAGATAATTTAAGACATATTAAAAATCTTATTGATGTGTTCCCACAAGTAGCTGATAATGCTGGAAAAGCAATAAATCTCATCTATAAAGATCCACTTATAACATATTAATATTTTATCTGGGGGAAAAAATGAAAACAATATCAAACAATATAATAATTAATCAAAACATAGAAAAAGTCTTTGAATATACAACAAATCTCAAAAATAATAAATTTTGGCAAAATAACCTCCTTGAATCAGAACAAACTTCCACTGGAATATTGGACAAAGGTTCCACATACAGAGTTGTTCATACATTTATGAGCAAAAAGATTGAAATCAATGGTATAATAACAAAATTTGATAAAAATACTAAATGCTTTTCAGAATTTACATCAAAATTTATAAAAGGTGATAGCAGCCTTATTTTTGAAAAACTGAATCATACAACAAAATTTACCCTAACAGGCTCAGTAATTTTTAACAATTTTATACCTTGTAAGACATTACTTTATAAAAAAGCTGCCAATTATATAAAACAGGATCTTAAAAAATTAAAAAATATACTTGAATCACTGTAATTAAAACTCTTCGTCTGTAAAACGAACAGTTTTATCAAGGATATTTATTCCATCATTAATATTAGTTGCCACTGGAATATAAGCCCCTAATACTTTTTGCCAGTAATAACCTGCACTTTCACCTTTATCAACTTTACCATTTTTATTTTCATCAAGTACGGCATATATATATACATCATTTAAAGAAAAAGGACTTTCTAAAACAGGGACATCTGTACTTATAGCAGGTAATATGTTTAATATATATTCATTTTTTTCATCCACAATATAACTGCTCATAGCAATTACATAATCAATATCATACGGCATAAAAGATCTTACACCATCTCCATGTACAGCTACCACAATAACATGCTCCCCTGCACCATAAAAAATATTCTCCTGCAAACCTCCTCTTTCAAGACTAAATGAGATAGCACTGTTATGATCATATATTTTTTTATTTATACTAAAATCCCATCCATTTACAGGTGATATAAAGTTAACTCCAGAGTCAAGTTCTACTGAAACCAGAAAATCATCATTATTCTGGTAATATCCTACATAGTCATCTAAAGTTAAATCAGGAAATCCTCCTGCATAATCCCTGTCCCAAAGTGCTAAAATCATAACCTCTTCATCTGGTTTAATTCCGCTTTTTGACAGATCTATATCAAACCATTTTTCTCCCTTTTCTATTTTTGAAAAAAATTTTATTCCTGACAAAGGATCTTTTATTAATGCTTCAGGATCTCCTGCATCAGCTACAATAATAAAAATCGGGGCAGAATCACTCCCATACGCCTGGGGTGGATTAAAATATCCTGAAATAAAGATATCCTCATTTGAAGGCTCTGGTATATCAAAGACCATCCCAATATCTATTTTATTGATATCACCAGTATCAACTAAAATTAAACCTGGCAGTTTATTAGCTCGCTCATAATAATAACCTATACTGTCTCCTTTATCAGGAATACCATTTTTATTGTTATCTAAAATAGCAAAAACATATACATTTTTAATGGGAATATTTATCCCATAGGGTAAAACATCTAATTCATAATCAACAGAACCACGCACCTTGACTATTTTCTGATATCCAATCACCTTGTTGATATCAATTTCTGCTGTAAAATCCATGGAACCTATACTGCCTGCATAAGCAATAATGATTACATCTCCTGCTCTATCATCAGTTATAGTTCCTTTGATTTTTGATTTAAATGCATACACCTCTCTGTTTATAACAACATCAACACCAGTATTTTCACCATTTTTAACCGTATATTCCATTGTAAGCTCTTTACTGTCTGCATAAAATCCAATCATATCTTTTTCTGTGGGATTAGGGAACCCACCATTAAAATCTTTATCCTGCAATGCTATTACAACTATTTTATCAGAAGGGACAAGAGCAGTTGATGAGAGATCTATTTCAAAAGATGCTGCTCCAGGCTCAAGACGTTTAAAGAATATTACTGCAGAGAGCTGATTTTCAACCAGCTTATTTATATCGTCAGCCAAAGCCACTATAATATAAACAGGAGCATCACTATTAAAATCAGTATATGTCAAACTGCCTTTTAAAGATATATTATACCCTGAAGGATCAAAAACATCTGTAACAGGCTTAATGTTTTTGCCTGAGACAATACCTTCCTTTATTACAATACCTGCCGGCAGTCTATTATCATTTTGAGATACTAAATCTTCTGTAATTAATGCAGGAACAATAATATTTAATCCTGAATCAGTATGATAACCGATCTTATCTCCACCATCTATTTTTTTATTCCCATTTAAATCAAAATGGGCAAAAATATAAACATTTTCCATGGGTACATTAAAGCCATACGGGAAAATTTTGAGATTATAACCCACTGCTTTACTGGATTTTTTTGGGAAAATTTTATATCCCACAACAGCATCAAAATCAAGTTCTGAAAAGTCCAGCGATGTTACCTCTCCTGCATAGGCAATCACTGTAAC
Source organism: Desulfobacterales bacterium (assembly GCA_030149595.1). Lineage (GTDB taxonomy): Bacteria > Desulfobacterota > Desulfobacteria > Desulfobacterales > DAOWNP01 > DAOWNP01. The sequence continues at coordinate 116 of JASFBI010000313.1, read as the reverse complement.
ATCACAAACATCGTCCCCCTCAATGGTTCCTGAAACACTGGCAGTAATCATTTATCTCTAACAGTCAACAGGGAGGTCTTTGATTATACAGCCAGTGTTTCAGGAACCATTGAGGG
>JASFBI010000026.1 GCA_030149595.1 Desulfobacterales bacterium | reverse complement strand
ATATTTTTGATTTAATTTCATTAAAATCAGACAAATCCGAGCATAAAATTTTAGAAAATATTATTAAAACTTCAGGTTTGTCTGTTGAAAATAAAATATTTAAAAATATTTTATTAAATAAAGATAATGTTGAACTACTTGTCAAACAGCTTATAGAAAATGATGTTAAAACTCTTATGTTAAAGGCAGCTGAAAAATGTGTTCAAGGTAGTGAAACAGAAACAAAACTCAAATCATTTGCTTCAGGTTTTGAACAGCTTCAAATATTAAACAGTTTATCTGTTGATGAAACAGGAAAATTCTTTCTTCCTTTACCGGTATTTGATAATACTTTGTTAAAGTTTGGGCAGCTTTTCATTGATCTTGGTAAAGCTAAGGATGTTTCCGGAGAGCATGATAATTGTTTGATAAAGGTTTCATTTTTTCTTGAAATGACTAACCTCGGTGATCTGTTTGGAGAGTTTAGTTTTTTTGAAAAGGCTATAAGTGGGGTCTTTAAGGTATCAAACTTAGAATCATTAAATATTATAGAAGAAAATATAGATGATCTTTGTAATACATTAAAAAAAAAGGGATTTTTAAAATGTAATATAAAATGTGAAATGGTGGCTGCAAAAACTTTGTCAGACACTTTTCTTTGCGATAAGTTATTAGATAAATCCAGTGGTCTTTTAAGTCTTTTTGTCTAAGTAATTGTGTATTTATTATGGGAAAAAAAGCAAACATAAGAAAAGCAGTAGCTTTACGATATAAATCAGATAAAGATCAGGCTCCCAGGGTTGTTGCAAAGGGAAATCGAGAAGTTGCATTAAAAATAATTGAGATTGCCAAACAAAATGGCATACCTGTAAAAAATGATCCTGATTTGGTGGAGGTGCTTTCTAAACTTGATATAAATGAGTTGATTCCTGCCAATGTATATGTTGTTGTGGCAGAATTGCTTGCATTTGTATATTCTATGAACGGCAAAAAAACTGTCTAACAAAAAAAGTCTTGTTTAGAGTATTATTTTTTAAAAAATGGTATTGTCAATGAAAGATGTTGTAAAATCTAAAAATCACAAAAATAATTCAGATTTACAGAAACAGAATAAATTTAGTTTAAATTATATAAAAAGGTATGTCAGGAGGAAATTTTTTTTTGATAAACGAGACCATCGGTTACTGAGTATTGTAAAAGATGTTCTTGCCGGAGACAGCTCCTGTAGATTTACCAGAAAGCTTATTTATCCTTATCTGCATGCCATGGGTATCAAAGAGATGGGAGAGTCTAAAGGGCTGCGTATTGCTTATGCTGTAGTTCATTTGTTAGAATCTCTTGAAATAGGAGGTATTGATGAACGTTTGAGTGCCCTGAGTTGTCTGCGCGATGAAGTTTTAAATGCCTCGGACGGATCTTACCCTAAAAACACAGCCAGGGTTCTTTTGCAGATTATGAAAGAGCTGGTGAGGCTGCCTGATAATTATTACCAGCAGCTTAAACTTGCACATGATTTTAGAATAGCTGCCACAGGTAAACCCCGTACTATCCGGAAACTGCTTAAACGTTATAATCTTTTAGAGATGAGTGAAAAGTGGAATCAGATAACCTTTGATGACCATGTTCATGATGTGAACACAAAGGGAAGAAAAACATCCAGTCATTTGATTATGGATGCGTGGATTAAGGGTATTAAACGAGTCAGGGTGATTTATTACAATTATGTAGAATCTAGTTTTGCTGTTGAAGTTTTAGAGTCTGCACAAATAATGGGGATTGATATTAAAATAGGTATAGAGTTTTCAGCAAGATTCAGAAATAAGTATGTTCAACTTATCTGGGTACCCAGAGGATTTTATGATTCACAATCTTTTTTATGTTTTTTAGCAGAAAAAAGTGTTATGGATTTTTTTAAAGAAGGCAGGGCTGTTTCGTTATATAAGCAGTCTTATGTTATGGCTGTGTTTGATAAATTTAATGAAAAATATTTGCCTGAAATAAATACTGTTTATGGTTTGAATCTAAAATTACTTGATAAACAGGAGTTTTTGCTTTTTGTGGGGACAGGCCAGGCATCTATACTTCATCTTGCAGAATTTATTTATAGCAGGTTATTACCTGTTATGTGCGATTGTGTAAAAGAATTAAGAGAGTGCTATGCTGATTCTGATGCCAGTGAATGTTTAAGAATAGAAAATTTAGTTAAAGATTTGAATAAATTGAATAATAATACTATTATTCAAAAATATTTACAATCCCAAAAAAATCCAGAAATACCTGATCCTAATGCTGTATGTGATTTGCCGGATACACCGTCTTTGCTTAATTTGTCTCCAAAAGAACTTATAGATAAATTATCATGCCTTCATTCAACATATCGTATCACGTTTAATCTGACAGATATTAAAGTAGAAGATGTGCTTGAAGTGCTTTATGATTGTAAAGGTATGATAACCAGACTTGAAATTTTTAATCTTAAGGATTATACAGCAGGAAAAACAGATAATATACCAGATATAAATGAATTACAGCAGGCTATTAATGATGATAATGTTATTAATTTAAAACGTATTATACGAAAAATTATTATTCGTGTAGGGAGAAGTGATGATCCTGAAAAAGACAACAGGATTAAAAAACTTTCAACTATTCTTTACGATATTACGACTTTTAAAGATCTGTACAAAGGCCACGGTTTAAAAGCTCGTATTGGAAGTGATTCTACCGAGAGATTACTAACTTCGCATGGAATGGGACTGGCTATAATCAATACACTTCCCAAAAGAAGTCAAAAACAGATTAAAAAAGGGTTATATTACGATTTTGTACCGGTTAATATTACAGCTTTCAGGCGTACCACTTATATACATAAAACACATATAAACTCTTTTATGAAGTTTTGCTATAGTCTGTTTCGTCGTTTTTCTGTATTACGTGTACTGGGAGAAAAAATCCGGAATGACTGGGTGGTTTGCGATGATTCTATTAAGATAAAAAATTCAGGCAACATTGTCACCTTAGGAGGTATTTCAACAGATAATAGTAATAGTTTAACGCTTTTCGAACAGACTCTAAAAGAAGGTACTGAAAAAATTTCTGTTAAATATTTAAATAGTGGATTAAAAAATGGATTAAAGGTGTTTGTAGGTTTTATTCCAGCATTTTTAACATTTGTTTTAACTAAAGACTGGTGGCTGCTGGCTTATTTTGGTGCATTTATATGGTTTTCAATTACAGGATTGCGTAATATTATACAGTCTGTATTAGGGGGTGGGGGGATTTGGCGGTCTCCGCTTTTAAGGTGGAATGACTATGTAAGCTGGGAGCGTATTTCAGATTCTCTTCTTTATACCGGGTTTTCTGTGCCTCTTCTTGATTATCTTGTAAAAACTGTTCTTCTTGAAAGATGTTTTGATATTACAACTGCTACAAACCCTGGCTTGCTTTATGGATTTATGGGGCTTGCAAATGGAGTGTATTTGTCAGGGCATAATGCTTTTCGTGGTTTGCCCAGAGCTGCTGTTGCCGGTAATTTTTTCCGTAGTATTTTATCCATACCCATTGCAATTTTGTTAAATACTTTGGTTGGTGGGATTTTGCTTTATGCAGGATATGCAGAAATTAATAATGTTTTGCAGAAATGGGCGGCGGTTATTTCCAAAGGAGCTTCGGATTTTGTTGCAGGACTTATTGAAGGCTCTGCTGACAGGTATCATAATATTCGTAAGCGTTTGAGGGAATATAATACTAAAGTTGCACAGATATTTAATATTTATTCAAAATTAGAGCTGTTGTTTCCTGAAGTCAGAGTTATGGAAATTCTTGAGGTTCCTAATATTTTTAAACAAAAAAGGAGTGCAGAACTGCTTGACTTTGAACAGATTATGATAATTAATGCACTGGATATGCTTTATTTCTGGATGTATCAGCCAAGGGCAAGAACTGCATTTGGTAGAATTATGCAGACGTTGTCCAATGAGGAGCAGCAGGTTTTGATAGGATCTTTATTTGTTTTAAATAAACAGAAACAAATCAGCCTTTTGTTTGTTGATGGTTTAGTAGGAAAAAATTTTTCCAAGGCATTATCTTTTTATCTTAGCAATTTTGAATCTTATATTGAAGTTATGGGAAAAAAATACAGCAACAGATATAGACCGTCAGATAGATAAATTTATTATGTTACTGGCAGGAGATATTCTATCTATTCTTGTGAAATTAATTATTTGATAATTCTATATAGTTGATAAAATCAGGAGAGTTATAAAAATGGTGAAATATGTTGTCTGATATAAAAAAAAATGAGTCAAAGCCCGAAATTTTAGCACCTGCTGGGAGCACGGACTCATTTCTATCTGCAATTGCAGCAGGTGCAGATGCTGTTTATTGCGGATTGAAAATGTTTTCAGCGAGAATGGCTGCAACTAATTTTAGCATAAAGGAGCTTTTTAAATTAACAGTTTTAGCCCATGACAATGGGGTTAAGGTTTATGTTGCTTTAAATACCCTTGTAAAACCTGATGAAATTGAAAAAGCTGGCAGTATAGTTAACAAGCTTGTAAAATATGTTAAGCCGGATGGGCTTATAGTACAGGATTTGGCATTTTTAACTTTGGCAAAGAGTGCTGGATACAAAGGCGAGATACACCTGTCAACTCTGGCAAATGTAAGTTCTCCATCTGCTTTGAAAGTACTTGGGGATTTTGGGATAGACAGGGTTGTTCTTCCAAGGGAACTTAATATTGATGAAATAAAAAAGATGGCAGAAAATGTTCCAAAAGATCTGTCTTTAGAAGTTTTTGTTCATGGAGCACTTTGTTATGGAGTTTCGGGCAGATGTTACTGGAGCAGCTTTTTTGGTGGTAAAAGTGGTCTTAGGGGGCGCTGTGTACAGCCCTGCAGGAGGTTGTATAAACAAAAAAAAGGAATGGGTAAAAGATTTTTTTCATGTCAGGATTTTAGTGTAGATGTTTTGGTAAAGGCTCTTCTTACAATACCTGAGATCTCTGCTTTAAAAATAGAAGGGCGCAAAAAGGGCCCTCACTATGTTTATTATACTGTGAAAGCTTACAGGCTTTTAAGGGATAATATTTCCGATCCTAAGGTTAAAAAAGAGGCGTTATGGTATTTAAATAATGCTTTGTCAAGAAAGTCTTCTCACTATAATTTTTTACCCCAAAGATCTTTCTCACCAATTGATATAGAGGGGGATACAGGATCAGGCCTTTTAATTGGCACAGTTAAAGGATCTTTAACGCAATCGTATCTGATACCAAAAGATGAGCTTTTTTGTGGAGATCTTCTTCGTATAGGCTATGAAGATCAGGCATGGCATAAAATTGTAAGGGTAAGCAGAGCTGTTCCCAAACATGGCAGGTTACATTTAAAACTGGTATCACACAAAAAGGGATCTAAAATACCCGTATTTTTAATAGACAGGAGGGAAGTATTTCTTGAAAAACAGATAGCCAGTTTAACAAAAAAATTAGAAAATATTTCTGAATTATCTTTTAATGCATCTGAATTTCAATTTAAGTTTGAAACAGGAACGGGTAAAAAAAATACAGGAAAAAAGCTTAATGTAAGTGTTAGCCGGGGAGGTCGACAAGAGTTTGTTGGTACAAAAGGATTGTGGATTAATAGAAACAGTATCAGGGAGGTGTCTAAAAAAGAGTATGCATCCTCTTGGTGGTGGCTGCCTCCTGTTATCTGGCCAGATGAGGAGGAGGGGGTTGAAAAACTTGTTAATATAATAATAAGAAACAAGGGTAAAAATTTTGTATTAAATGCCTGCTGGCAAAAAGCTTTTTTTAAAAACAGTAAAAATTTTAATCTTTGGGCAGGCCCTTTTTGCAATATATCAAATACTCTTTCTATTGATATTCTTTTAAGAGAAGGATTTGCAGGAGTTATTGTAAGCCCAGAGTTAAACCGTGAAGATTTTTTAAATCTTGGCGAACAAAGCAGTGCTTTACTTGGTGTAGTTGAATTTGGAATGTGGCCTCTTTGTGTTTCAAGGACTATTTCAGAGTCAGTAAAATTAGAAGAACCATTTGTTAGTCCTTTAAAAGAGCAGGCATGGGTTAAAAAATGTGATGGAAATTATTTTGTTTTTCCGGGCTGGAATTTTGATATTAGAAAACATAGGAAAGTGCTTGAAAAAGCAGGGTACTCTATGTTTGTAACGTTAAACGAAAAGCTTCCGAAAAAACTTGCATTATCTTGCAGGCCGGGAGAGTGGAACTGGAACTTAAGGTTGTTGTAACTCTTTTTTGACGTTTTTATCTGAATATTTTTCAAGTAAAAAATCTATTAGATCATCAGGGTCAGTCTTTTTTTTAGGCTTAGGCTTAGGCTTAAATTTAGGTTTTATTGTATAGATATGTGTTTTTTTTTCAGGTGGCTCTTTTTGAATAACCGGTTTTTTCAGAGCAGGAACAAGATCTTGGGCAGAGGGTATGTTATCAGATGAAATATCTGTACCTTTATATTTAGAAGCTTTTTCAGGAAGGTTTTCTTTGTTAGTTTTTTTTTGATATAAATTTATTGAAACGCTTTGTTTTAAATCATTGTATATACTGGTTATTACATTTTTTTGATACAGCCATGTAATTGAGCCTGCTGCTACAAGTAAAATAAATATAAAAGCAAGCCTCCAGTTTTTCTTTTTAGTGTGTTTTGCAGGGCTTAGATCCTTAAAAACTTCATTGATAATTTTTTTTGTAACAGGTTTTTTCCCATGGCCAAATGCACTTACTAAAGCATTGTCGCAAATTATATTTATATTTCTTGGAATTCCTTTAGATAGTTTGACAATTTGTTTTAAGGCATTGTCTTTGAATGCATGAGTGTAATTATCATTTGCTGCATGTTTTAATCTGTGCTGGATGTAGTCTTTAGTGTGTTTCTTTGATAGTGGACATAGTGTTGCTTTGACGGCAATGCGTTGTTTGAGTTGTCTTAAATCTGTTTTTTCTAATTTATCTTCGAGTTCTGGTTGACCTACAAGAAGAATCTGTATTAGTTTGTCTTTGGATGTTTCAAGGTTTGAAAGCATGCGTAACTGTTCTAAGGTTTTAGACGGCATGTTTTGGGCTTCATCAATTAAAAGAACAATGTTGAATCCCTGCTGAAACTCTTTTATTAAAATTAAAAAAAGGTTTTCAATAAGTTCTGTCGTATCGTTTGAAATATGTTCTATGCCAAGTTCTTTATAAATGGTTTTAATAATAGATTTAAAAGAGACATTAACATTAAAAATAATTATTGTTTTTAGTTTTTCATGGACATGTTTTTTTAAATAGGTTCTTACAATTGTAGTTTTACCAAGGCCAACCTCACCTAAAACAGCGATGAATCCTTTACGCTGGTCAACTCCGTAAATCATTACTCCAAGAGCTTCTTTGTGGTAAGGGCTTAAATATAAAAAGTCAGGATCAGGAGTAATATGAAAAGGGCGTTCTTTTAAATTGAAAAAGTCTAAATACATTTTTACCTGTTAAAGAAAAAAAATTTAAATCCGATAAGAAAAACAAAGAACAATTTTAAAACCATAATTACCTAAAATACCTATAAATAATATCATAAAGCAATAAAAAACAATATAAGGTTTTTAAAAGATATAATGTATGGTATTAAATTCAAAAAAAAAGAGGATATACTTTTTTTTTTGAAAAAACAAGATATGCTAATGGTGAAAAAGCCTGTTATTGTAAAGGGCTAAGTTGCTTAAATCCACAAGATTTTATTTCAGCCTGCCTTGTGAAATGAGACGAATGATTGCAGAGTATGGCAAATAAAATATATGATGCTGAAAATCAATTTTATAAAATTAGTAAAAAAATATATTAGTTAGATGAGGAGTTGAAATAGACTGTAATGCTTAAAAAATATAAATCAGATAAAGAAAAACGAGAAAAACTTGATATAGATCCTGTAGCTCTTGATGCAGCTCAGGTAAAAGAGTTAAGTGTACTTTTAATGGATGTTAATGATGATAGTGAATCTCTTTTAAATTTGATAGAAAACAGAATTCCTCCTGGAGTTGATCCTGCAGCAAAAGTTAAAGCAGAATTTTTAACTAAAATAGCAAACCAGGAAATTAAATCTCCATACATGGATACTAAAAAGGCAGTTTTTCTTTTAGGTACTATGCTGGGGGGGTATAATATTGATCCTCTTAGTGAACTTCTTGATGATAAAAAACTTGCATCAGATGCAGCATGTGCCTTGTCAAAAAGCCTTCTAATTTTTGATGGGTTTTCAAAGGTTTTAGATAAATCAAAAACAAATAAATATGCTAAACAGGTTATAAAATCATGGGCTGATGCCGCATGGTTTACGCAAAAACCAACTGTTCCTGATGAAATTGTTGTAACTGCTTTTAAGGTAGATGGTGAGATCAATACAGATGACCTATCTCCTGCATCAGAAGCCTGGAGCAGGCCGGATATCCCGTTTCATGCATTGTCAATGCTTGCAGCAAGAGTACCAGATGCATAGAGTTCTATAGCTGAATTTAAAAAAGGCAATCTGCCTGTGGCTTTTGCAGGTGATGTTGTGGGAACAGGATCTTCAAGGAAGTCGGCGACAAATTCTTTACTATGGCATATAGGAAAAGATATTGATTTTGTACCAAATAAAAGGTGTGGAGGTGTTGTTTTAGGTGGCAAGATCGCTCCAATTTTTTTTAATACATTAGAAGATGCAGGAGCACTTCCCATAGAGTGTGATGTAGTAAATATTAAAAATGGTGATAAATTAATAATCTATCCTTATAAAGGAGAGATAAAAAATTATAAAACAGGTCTACTGGTTTCAAAATTTGAGCTTAGTTCAAAAGTTTTACTTGATGAGGTAAGAGCCGGGGGTAGAATTAATTTGATTATAGGCAAGTCTCTTACGCAAAAAGCTCAAAAAGCATTAAGTATTAACAAAACGGATATTTTTTATTCATATCCTGAAAAACCTACAGAAGAAGGTGGATTTACACAAGCACAAAAAATTGTGGGAGCTGCATGTGGAGAAAAAGGTGTGCGTCCCGGAGAATATTGTGAACCTGTTATAACTACAGTTGGTTCACAGGATACAACGGGCCCCATGACAAGAGATGAACTTATTGAACTTGCCTGTCTTGATTTTAAAGCCGATCTTGTTATGCAGTCATTTTGTCATACCTGTGCATATCCTAAGCCTGTTGATATACAGATACATAAAACTCTTCCTGAGTTTTTTACATCAAGAAAAGGGGTTGTTTTAAAGCCTGGAGATGGTGTTATTCATTCATGGTTAAACAGAATGGCCTTGCCTGATACTGTAGGAACAGGTGGTGATTCGCATACCAGGCTTCCTGTAGGTATAAGTTTTCCTGCCGGATCAGGGCTTGTTGCTTTTGCGGCAGCTATGGGTAGAATGCCTCTTGATATGCCTGAATCAGTACATGTAAAATTTAAAGGTTCTCTTAAGAGTGGCATTACCATAAGAGATGTTGTAAATTCAATACCTTATATGGCTATTAAACAGGGACTGCTTACTGTTGATAAAAAAGGCAAAAAAAATGTATTTTCAGGAAAAATAATAGAGATTTCAGGAATGGAGGATTTGTCAGTTAATGAGGCTTTTGAACTTACAGATTCATCAGCTGAAAGATCTGCTGCTGCCTGTGTTATTTCATTAAATGAAAAACCTGTAACACAATTTATTAAATCAAATATAGATTTGTTAAATCAGTTAATTTTAAAAGGTTATGGGTATACTGAAACTATAAAACGCAGAATAGAGATGATGGAGAGCTGGCTTGATAATCCTGTTTTAATAAAAAAAGATCCTGATGCAAAATATTTTGCTGAAATAGAGATAGATCTGACTGATATTACAGAACCTGTTCTTGCGTGTCCCAATGACCCTGATGATGTTAAGCTGTTATCTGAGGTTTCCGGCAGGAAAATTGATGAAGTATTTGTTGGCTCCTGCATGACGCATGCAGATCATTTTAAAAAAGTTGGGATGCTTTTAGATGGATTTTCTCCTCTTGCATCAAAGCTCTGGATAACGCCCCCTACCGTGATGGACCAGGAAATATTAAAAGAAGACGGGTCCTATGGAATTTTTGAAAAGGCAGGGGCTGTGGTTGAGATGCCTGGATGTTCTCTTTGCATGGGAAATCAGGCAAGGGTTGCAGATAATGCTGTAGTTGTTTCAACTTCTACCAGAAATTTTCCAAACAGAATGGGAAATAATACGGATGTTTATCTTGCTTCAGCTGAAGTTGCTGCAATATCTGCCATATGCGGTGAAATCCCGGATTGTAAAACCTATGAAAGGTATATGAAGAGATAATACACTTCTATTAAAAGTAATATGACAGGTGGTTATGTAATGTAAATTTTCAAATTTTATATACGGTAGAAGCTGTCTGTTTCAAAGCAGCTAAATTATTTTTCCCGATAATTTAGCTGTTTTATAGGTCTCAGTCGTGGTTTAGGGGAGTGCTGTCTATTTATATGTAAGTGTTTGGTTTTGTAACAGCCTGTCTTTCATTATTTGAAAGTGGATAAAACCTTAATGTAAAATCCAGATCGGTCACATGGCTGCTTGTGGTAATTTGGGAAATATCTATCTGT
>JASFBI010000025.1 GCA_030149595.1 Desulfobacterales bacterium | reverse complement strand
TGTTATGGAAAAAAATGAAAAGTGCTGTATTGCAACCAGCAGCAGTAACAGCGAAGTAATTCATGCAGGTATTTATTATCCCAAAGATTCCCTTAAACTCACACTCTGCATTTAAGGAAACAAGCTGCTTTACAAAAGGTGTAAAACCCATCGTATAAAACATCTTATGTGTGGCAAACTTATCATTGCAACCAACCCTAAAGAAGAAGAGATACTTGAAAATATAAGAGAAAAAGCAAAACTTAACGGCGTAAACAACATTAACTTTATTACTCAAAAACAACTCACTCAACTTGAACCAAATATCAAAGCAACTGCTGCGATCCATTCGGGTTCAACCGGAATCATTGATTCCCATAAACTGATGCATTCCTTTTTTTCCCAGGCAAAAAAAAATGGCACCAAATTTATTTTTAACACCGAAATTCAGTATGTCAAAAAAATAGATGACGGAAAATACAAAGTAAAAGTCATCTATCCTGATGGCAAACCTTTTTCTTTTATTACAAGACTATTTATTAATTGCTCAGGGCATAATGCTGATACAATCGCTGAGTCCATGGGAATTGATATTGATAAGGCAGGATACCGGCAACATTTCTGGAAAGGTGAATATTTCAGCGTGAATACACCTCCCTTTACTGTAAACAGGCTTATATATCCTGTTCCTCTTCCAAACAATACAGGGCTGGGTATCCATGCCACCATTGACATTTACGGGAGATTAAAAATAGGTCCCAATGCCATATATCTTGCAGACAAAAAAACTGATTACTCTGTTTCACCTTTATCGCAGGATATTTTTTTTCACTCAGTAAAAGAATTTCTCCCCTTTATAAAAAAAAAAGACCTTACTCCTGACATGGCAGGAATACGGCCAAAACTTCAAAAACCAGGCGATCCTTTTTACGATTTTATTATCCATGAAGAATCAGACAAAGGTCTTCCTGGAATAATAAACCTGATTGGTATAGAATCACCAGGACTTACTTCATGCATTGCCATTTCAAATTATGTAGAAAATTTAATTAATCAAAAAAAATAAGTTGTTAAAAACAGTACGCATTTTTAAATCAAAAACGAGGCTAAAGTATAGTTTGTTTTGTAACATGTTTCTTAAAACAGTTTGGTAAAGCATAGGGAGAGTTTAAAATGAAGAGTATGACAGTGGGGACAAAAATAGCGTTAGGATTTGGGATTCTTATTGTAATTATGACAACTCTTGGTGGTATCGGAATTTTTAATATGAATAAATCCGGAGACCAGACCAATCTTCTTGCAGATGAATATGTATCTGAAGTGATAATAGCTGTTGATCTTCGAGGGGCAGCAAACCGCATGATGTATGAGATGCGCGGGTATGGTTTTACAGAAGATGAAAAATTTCTTGAAAAGGCTCAAATAGAGTTGCTTGTTGGAAAAAAAGCCATTGATAAGGGTTACGAGCTTGAAAAAAATGCAAAGAACCTTACCAAATTAAAGGGTCAGTTAGATATTGCAGCCGGGGCAGCGGATGAGTATGAAAAACTGGTTCAGGACACAGTAAATATTAACGCTAAAATGGCGGCAGAAAGAAAAATACTTGACGAATCAGCTGTAAAATATATGCAGAACTGTAACGATTTTTTAGCAGGCCAGAACAGAGCTTTTAAAAAAGATCTCAAGGAACGTCAGGATAAGATAAAGTTTGTTAGTCTCCTTGTTTCTCTTGGATCTGATGCAAGGGTATCCAATTTTAAATCCCAGGCATTAAATGCTTCAGATCTCATGGGAAATGCTATTGATAAAATGGATGAGACTACCCCTGTATTGAGAGACCTCAGGCAAATCACCCATGCTGAATATGATATTAAACGTGTTGATTATATTGAAAAAGCAGCAAAAGGGTATAAAAATTCCATGGGTGGTTTCCTCATAGAATCTGATAAAGGAAATGCAGCACGTAAATCTGTTTTGAATAAATACCGCAGTGCAATGGATGAAAATGCTGGTATTTATGTAAAAAACTGTGTTGATTATCTTGAGGATCAGCAGAAAAAACTGACCAAAGACATGATAGAGCGTAATGCAAAGATTTCTATTGTATATGATATTATTGAAATTTGTAATACTTCAAGAATAGGTGCATTTAAATCCCAGGCTCTGCGCAACCCTGATATAATGGATGCAGCAATGAGGAATCTGGATAAAACTAATGATAGATTTAATAGTCTTAGGGAAATAACCCGCCTTGCTGAGGATATTGAGAGAATTAATAATATCAAAGAAGCTGGCTCTTCTTATAAATCCGCCATGGGTGACTTTATTGACAACTGGCATACTCTTCAGGAGCTTGGTGAAAAGCGTGGTGTTTCTGGTCAAAAAGTTATAGATGCCTGTAAAAATTTGGTAAATGCAGGTATGACAGCCAGCGAAAGAATATCCAAAGAGGTAGCATCATCATTGTCTAATGCATCCATGGTTATGATTACAGGGTCTATCATAGCATTTATTGTTGGAGTTTTTGGTGCTTTTTTCATTACAAAAGGTATAACAGATGCTTTAAAACGAATTATAGGAGGGCTTACAGATGGATCAGATCAGGTGGCATCAGCTTCAGGACAGGTATCATCAGCAAGTCAGTCCCTGGCTGAAGGAGCATCTGAGCAGGCAGCATCCATTGAGGAGACATCTTCATCACTTGAAGAGATGTCTTCCATGACCAAGCAAAATGCAGATAATTCTACCGAGGCAGATACTCTTATGAAAGAGACAAATCAGGTGGTAATATCTGCCAATCAATCTATGAAGGATCTTACAGCATCCATGACAGATATTTCAAAGGCCAGTGATGATACCCAGAAAGTGGTTAAAACTATTGATGAGATTGCATTTCAGACCAATCTTCTTGCTCTAAATGCTGCTGTTGAAGCTGCAAGGGCAGGAGAAGCAGGGGCTGGGTTTGCAGTAGTTGCTGAAGAGGTGAGGAATCTTGCACTGAGATCTGCTGAAGCTGCTAAAAGTACAGCAGTATTGATTGAAGGGACCGTAAAAAAAGTAGGAGAAGGTTCTGCCCTTGTTAATAAAACCAATGAAGAGTTTACAAAAGTTGCAGAGAGCGGTTCAAAGGTAGGAGAGCTTGTGGGCGAGATTTCAGCAGCATCCAATGAACAGTCCCAGGGGATTGAACAGGTAAATATAGCAGTAGGTGAGATGGATAAGGTAGTCCAGCAGAATGCAGCCAGTGCTGAAGAGTCTGCCAGTGCTTCTGAAGAGTTAAATGCTCAGGCAGAACAGTTGAAGAGTATAGTTAATGAGTTGTCAATAATGGTAGGAGGAGCAGGAAAAGGCAAAGAAAGGGAGGATCATGTTTTTGCAATGGTTTCACCGGAAAAAATGACCAACCAGCAAAAATTACCAATGGTTACTGCAAAAGCTTCGCCTGCAGCATCTCTAACAGGCAAGGTAAACCCTGAGCAGGTAATTCCCATGGATGATGATTTTAAGGATTTTTAATATAGTTTACTCAGATTTTCAGGCAGAGTATATCTGCCTTATGGTAACTTAATTCTGTCTGGAAATCTAAATTTTTTAATTTACAAAAACAATACGTTTTGCAGCAGTTCCATTATTTCCATAAACAGAAGCAGGAATATTTTTTAATTTTTGCAGGTATTTAACCAGAGCCATCCACTCTTTGACCTCTTGCATGATGATGCAGGTCAGAGGTTTGCAGGATCGTTATATTTATCTCTTTACACTCCTTTTTTTGAGCTGCATACAAAACAGAAGCGTAAAGAGATAATGTGGCCATAAAAAAAGTAAAAAAACACAGAAAAAGATTTTTTTTAAAGAATATAAATATAAATTCAGGTTTTATTTGCATAGGAAACTTCCCTTTTTAAATATTTTGTAAATTACAGGCAGTTGTTGTAAACAATGATGTTATTTTTTTTTGATATTTTTGTAAACTAATTATAGATATAATTTGCTGGTTGCTTATTAAAATAATTATATTTATAAGTTATGCATGTAAAGAAAAATTTGCTGAAATTTAAAAAAATAAAGGGGTATTTGTGATGGAGAATGAATTGCTCTTGGAAATAGACGGATTTGTAGCTACGTTGATTATAAATCGTGCTGAAAAAAGAAATACACTAAATCCTGCAATACTTATAAAAATTGCAGAATATTTAAATGAATTTGCTAAAAAAGATGATGTTAGAGCTGTTGTTATAAGAGGGCAGGGGAATAAAGCTTTTTCTTCAGGTTATGATATATCAGAGATATCAGCGAATATTAATGGTGAAAACAAAGAAGGTGACAAGGAAGAATCTGAACCAATAGATCCTTTAGTAGTAGGAATGGGAGCTATTGAAAATTTTCCTTATCCTGTTATTGCTATGATTGATGGTTATGCTATTGGGATGGGGTGTGATTTAGCGATGACCTGTGATATCCGGATTGCATCGGAAGGTTCAAAAATGGGGATTCCAGTATCAAAATTAGGCATTTTGTATCCTCCTAAAAGCATAAGAAGATTTATAAATGTAATTGGTCTTGCCAATACCAAGGAATTAATTTTTACGGGCAGATATTATTCTGTGGAAAAAATAAAAGATATGGGTATTGTTAATGATATTGTTCCCAAGGCAGAACTTCATGAATTTACTTATAATCTGGCAAAGGAGATTGCATATAATGCTCCTCTTGCTATAAAAGGGCATAAACACATTTTTAAAAAGCTGATTCATTACCAGACCATTTTGGAGAAAGATCTTAAAGAGATAGAAAAAATGCAGAATGAAACAGCTTTTAGCGAAGATTTAGTAGAGGGGACTACTGCTTTTTTTGAAAAAAGAAAAGCAGTGTTTAAAGGAAAGTAGATTAAATTAAATGTGGTAAATGATATTCAGGCACCCATGGTTTATTGGAAATAAAGCATGGGTGCCTGAAATATTAAATATTACTCTTTTGATTTTTCTTCTTTTTTTTCTCATTGCGTTTTTCTTTCAAAGTTTTTTCTGATTTTTTTTTAACTGTTTTTTGAGCATCTCTTCCTTTAGCCATGAGTCCCCCTTTGTTTTGGTTAGTTAAATATATGCTTTACTGGTTGTATTTATACCAAGTCTGGATCACTTAGTAATAACGACCATGTGGCTGATCTGGATTTTTTACCTATTTCGTTCAGGCACTAAAAGTATAATATTCAAAATATTTTGATAAGTAAAGGCAGAATAATTATAAATGATTTAAAATTTTCGCAAGTGTTTTATATGAAACTCTGTCCAACAAACCGTAATCATGAGAGTTTCTATTTTTATTGTGGCCGATAAAGAATAACCATGCTCCGGCCATGCCGGTTATCTGAAATATTATAAAGGGTTGCTGATAGCAGGAAAAGGTAGAGATAGTTGAATGCATTTTGGGGTATTGGATGATTTGTCTGGAAAATTTGATATGGTTATTCCAAGCAGGCGCACTTTTTTTTTACCTGCCAGCGTATTATCAAGCAGAAGTTGTATATATTTCATTATAGATCTTGTATCAGTTATGGGATCTGTTACAGTTAAACTTCTCGTAATGGTTTTAAAATCATAGTATTTAACTTTAAGAGTAACTGTTTTCCCTTTTTTTTTATTTTTTTTCAGCAGACCTTCAATTATAACAGCAAGTTTATATAAAGTTTCAAATATCTGTTTTTTATCTGTAATATCTGTTTTAAAAGTTGTTTCCTTGCCTATTGATTTTTGTGTTAGATTTGTTTGTACCGGCCTGTTATCATAGCCGTTTGCTATGTCGTAAAAATAGTTGCCTGCTTTACCAAATATATTTACCAGAATCTTTTTATCCATTTTTTTCAGCTCAGCACCTGTTTTTATTCCAAGTAGGTTCATTTTCTTTTCAGTAACTCTCCCTATGCCAAAAAATTTTCTGATTGGAAGGTTGTCTATAAAGATTGCAGCATTTTTAGGTGTGACAACAGTTATACCATAAGGTTTTTTAAAATCAGATGCAACTTTTGCCAAAAACTTGTTAAATGATACTCCGGCAGATGCTGTCAGATGTCCGGTCCTTTCATATATTTTTTTTAATATCTGTGTTGCAATGACAGTGGCATAGGGTATTTGAAATTTATTGTCTGTTACATCAAGGAAAGCTTCATCTAATGAGAGAGGTTCTATTAGATCTGTATACTCTGCAAATATTTTTCTGATATCTGTGGCTACTGATTTGTATATATCAAAACGAGGTTTTAAAAATACAGCGTGGGGGCATAGTTTATATGCTCTTTTGGATGCCATTGCAGAGTGAATACCGAATCTGCGTGCTTCATATGAGCAGGTAGCAACAACACCTCGCTCACCAGGCAAACCACCTACAATAACAGGCTTGCCTTTTAATTCAGGTCTGTCCCTCTGTTCAACAGAAGCATAAAAAGCATCCATATCTATGTGTATTATTTTACGGATATTTTGTGAAGCAACTATTTTAACCTCGTTTCTAAAAACTGTTATTGACTGTAAAAGTAAAAAATAGTCAAATATATAACTTTATGTCACAAACTGTTTTTGTTTTCAAGCAGGCTATACTTAGAAGATTGGTTTTGGTACAGATAGGGAGAACGCTATAATAGTGTTTGTGCATATCAGGCTGATATAAATCAGGTTAGATTTTTTTATTTTTTTAAATTATATTAGGAAGAAAAGTGAAAATAGTTGCGCATAGAGGTAATCACGACCATAATTTTGCTCCTGAAAATACAATTGAGGCAATAAATCATGCATGGGCTTTAAATATTTATGGAGTTGAGGTGGATGTTCAGCTCACTTCTGATATGCAGATTGTTGTTTTTCATGATTGCCAAACAGGCAGGTTAACAGATTGCAACTTATCTGTATGTAACAGTAAATTGGAGGAGTTAAGAAAACTAAGTGTTGTGGGTGAAGATAGAAAGTATCCTCCTTTTAAATACAAAATACCATTGTTAAAAGAAGTACTTTTAACAATACCACAAGACAGGGTATTGTTTATAGAAATAAAACATCATGGCAACTGTGAAGATAAAATAATAGATATTCTTTATAATTTATTAGAGCAGTATAATATTAGTAGTAAACAGATTGTGCTGATCGGATTTATTAATAATTGTGCTGAATTTGCAAAAATGAAAAAGGTTAAAGAAAAATTTAAAAGTTATAGGGTTTTCCCTATATTTAATTTTATTAATATTAATAATTCAGAGGAAATAATTGAAAAAGCTGTTTTAATGGAAGCAGATGGCGTTAGCATAGGAAGTTCATATATAGAAATATTTAATTATTTTATAGAAAAGCATGAGCCTGTTAAAAACTTTATGGAAAAATTTTACAGATATGATTTGCCTGTAAACGTATGGGCTTTGGATGATCCTGTTATGGCAGGTATTTTATTTGCTGCTGGTGTAAGTACAATTACTACAAATAAGCCTGAACTTTTATCCGCACACTTTAAAAGTAACTTGTTAAATGGAGCGTAAAAGTATAATAGCAAAGATTTGAGGGAAACCTGCATATTTTATCTGTTATGATTTATTGACAAAAGTATTAAATTTAATTACCTAATATATTTGGATTTAATTGATATTTTTTAAGGAGTTTAATTATGAATTTTGAAACCAAGGAACAGGTTCTTGAAAGAGTTATGGATATGGAAAAACCTTTATGTCCTCATTGTGAAGAAACAATGACTCTATGGGAGGTTCCTGATATAGCCATGGGTGACGGGCTGGGCTGGGGTACACCCTACCTTTTTATATGTTTTAATGAAAAGTGTTCTCTTTATGTTCAGGGCTGGGATAATATACTTGAGACTATGGCTCATAAAGCTTCCTATCGCTGTATGTGTTATCCAGGGACCAAGCAGTTTGAATGCATACCTGTATTTAGTCCCGAAGGTGCTAAAGGTCAGGTTGTTACAGATGAAGTGCTTATTGCACGGGAAAATTTAAAAGAATCTATTAAACGCGGGTTTTCAATTTTAGCAGATTGTTATGTTTCAAAGGACTGGGTGGAGGTTTTAAAGCTTTTGTTGGATCATACGGAACCTACAAAAGTTAGAATTAAGGCTGCTGAAATGTTAGGGGATATAGCAGATATTGATGCTGTTGATACCATGGGAAATACTAAGTTTGGAAATCAGATTTTATCCGATAGAATTATAAGTTCAATATCAAAAATTCATGCAAGAAACTTTACTCGAAGTTGTCCATTTTGTGCAGAAATAATAAAGCAAAAGGCTGCAATTTGCAAGCATTGTGGTAAAGATGTTGCAGGAAAGTAGTGTCTGAAAACGAAAAAGAGGCAGGTTTATTTAGGTAAAATCCAAATAAACCTGCCTCTTTTTTTATGGAATTAATTTTGTTATAATCTACAGTTTTTTTTCAACAGCTTTTACTTCTTCTTTTTTGGATGACATTTATTACAGCTTGTTGGAGCTGCTTTTGTTTTATTTTTTTTGTTATAAGCTTTATGACAGACTTTACAGTTTTTATGTATTGCTTCGGCATGGTATTTAAGCTTTTCTTTTTTGTTTACTTTGCCTGTTTTAGCATGGCAGACAATACAGTTGTCAACATTATCACCGATTTTTAAGTCGTTAAGTGGTTTATTGTCTTTGTCATGGTGACATTCTCCGCAATTTAGTTTATATTCATCAATATGTTTTTTATGGGAAAAGTCAACAATACCTTTTTTATGTTTTTTATAAGCTTTGTTTTCCATTCGAACAGTGTCTTCCACAGTTGTTCCTGCAAATAACCATCCTGAAAAACTAAGCATACAGGCACTTAATAAAATTATTTTAAAAAACTTAGTCATTTTTCTACCCTTCATTTAAATTAAAATATTAAAAAACCATAGACTATAACATAATAAATTTCACAACGTTAAAATACGATATAAAATTAAGTTTAATAACCGTTTATATAATATAACGACCATGAGACCGACCTGGATTTTTCATCTAAGTTTGCCCACAACAAATCATGAAAGAGACGTATTAATTTTACGCTCTTTCATATAATATAAACAGCAAAAGTTTTATTATCAAAAGTAATATTTTATGTCAATAAATTAGGAATAAGCTCTGTTTTTATCTGAAGTAGAAACTGGTGGAAAAGACTCTTTTTGAAACAGCCTGGCAGCAGGTTGTTAAAGAATGAAAATTTCTTCAAGTTTAAGGAAGAAAATTAATTTAACCACAGGTCTGCCCGTTGTATTTTTTCCGGATTAAATTAAATTTCTAACGCAGAAATTTGGATAAAATAGTGTTTTGTAGCAGTCGGATCGGATACTAAGCTGTTGGGTCTTTTTGCGTAATAAGAAGCTCTTTTATCCTGTTTCTGTCCATGGTTTTTATTTTTATTGTAAAAGATTCTGTATCTATTATCTCTTTTTCTTTTGGAATTTTTCCGATTTTGTCTAATATGTAACCTGAAAATGTATCATATTCTGTAGAATCAGGAATATTCATTAAGATTGTTTTATTTATCTCTTCTATGTCTGATTTTCCAAGAACAACCCACTCGTGTTCGGTAATTTGAGTAATATGTTGTTCTTCTTTGTCTGTTTCATCACTTATTTCACCAACGAGTTCTTCTATAACATCTTCGAGTGTTATTAATCCTGAAGTACCTCCATATTCATCCACAATTATTGCCATATGATTTTTTCTTGTTTTAAACTGGTGAAGCAGAGTATTTATTTTTTTATTTTCCGGTATGAAATATGGTTTGGTCATTATTTCTGATATGTTTAAATCTTCATTTTTATTAAAGCTTTGTAAAAAAAGATCTTTTATATTTAGTATTCCGATAATATTATCAATATTTTTTTTAATAATCGGTATTCTGGTAAAACCTGATAATACTATTTTTTTTATATCAGGTTCTTTGTCAATATTGATATAAAACATATCTGCCCTTGGAGTCATAATTTCATATGCATTTATATCATCAAAATCAAAAATATTGTGTATAAACTCTTTCTCTTCCTCTCTGATCTCTCCTTCTTCTTCAACCACTTCAATAAAGCTCATAAGTTCTTCTTCGGTTGCTACCGGGGTTTTTTTTATTTTACCGGTTATTTTTGGAATAAAATTTAAGAAAAAAATTGCAGGTGAAAGTAATATGGATAACCAGTAAACAGGGTATATTGAAGTTCGTGCAATAAACAGATAATTTCGTGTGGCTAAGGATTTTGGAAAAACCTCGCCAAAAATCAAAATCAGTAAACTCATGACACCTGTTGCCATCCCAATCGCATGGTTTGGAGATAGCTCCATAGCAACAGATGTTGCTATGGCTGAAGCACCAACATTTATTATATTATTTCCTATTAAAATAGTGGAGAGAAGTTTGTGGGGATTATTTTTCATTTTACTTATTAATTTGTCAAAATTATTTTTACTTTTTGAAAGGTGTCTTGCTTTTGTCATGCTTATAGAAAAAAGAGCTGTTTCAGCTGAAGAAAAAAAGCCGGAAAAAAACAGCAGTATAATCAACAAAAAGATTTGATCTGTCATATTGGGAAGGAATCCTCTTTAAATAAAAAAATATATCTGTTTGATAAAATAGAAAGAGCCGGCTGGTGTGTTTTTTTCATAAAAAAAACATTTGG
>JASFBI010000312.1 GCA_030149595.1 Desulfobacterales bacterium | reverse complement strand
AAACCCTCCAAAAAGATACCCTCCTATAATACCTGTTGCTTCTCCAGGCACTGGAGCAAAAACCACCTGAAGAACTTGAAAAAAAATAAAAACAAGGGGAGCTTTAGACCCATAACTCTCTATGGAAGACTTAATATTCTCCCTGTCTGATAAAATATCATAGACAGCTGCAATATGATCATAGAAAACTACCAGTATCAAAATTAAAATTAAAACAAACAGAGATATAAACAAATATTTTTTTTTAATCACAATTTACAACACCTCAACTCCAGGAAGTTTTTCCCCTTCCAAAAGAGAGAGAAAAGCACCTCCTCCTGTTGAAATATATGTAACTTTATCTGCTTTTCCGCTTTTATGAATAGCCATATCAGTGTCTCCACCGCCAACAATTGTTAAAGCAGAAGAGTTTGCAACACTATCAGCCATAGACATTGTCCCCCTGCTAAAAGGCTCCATTTCAAATATACCAAGAGGTCCGTTCCATATAATAGTTCCAGCATCATTTAACGCTTCAGCAAAAAGCAGAGATGTAGCAGGCCCCACATCAAGCGCCATCCATTCAGGCGGTATTTCCTGAACTGTAACAGTTTTTATATCAGCTGCAATATCTATTTTGGACGCTGCCACAACATCTACAGGAAGATACAGTTTAATATTTTTTTGTCTGCCATCTTGTATAATATTGTATGCTTTATCTATAAGCTCTTCTTCAATCTTTGACCTGCCCATATCATGCCCTAGAGCTTTAAGGAATGTATTTGCCATGGCACCGCCTATTATAAGCTTATCAACATTGTCAAGCATGTTTTCCAAGGCACATAATTTACTGGAAACCTTGGCTCCTCCCACAATAGCAACAAGCGGCCGGACAGGGGCAGTCATTGCCTTATCGAAATAACACAGCTCTTTCAACAAAAGCAGTCCTGCACATTTCACCTTTACAAATTCAGCAACAGCATGTACCGATGCATTTTTTCTATGGGATACTGCAAAAGCATCATTTACATATATGTCACACAACTCTGATAAAGATTTTCCAAACTCCTTATCATTTTCCTGTTCTTTTTTATGAAATCTTAAATTTTCCAGTAAAAGAACATCCTCATTTTTTAAAGCTGAAACCATCTTTTTTACGCCTTCACCCACACAATCCGGTGCAAGAGCAACCTCTTTTCCCATAAGCTCCTCAAGACGTATAGCAACAGGTTTTAAACTAAATCTATCATCAACTCTGCCCTTTGGTCTTCCCATATGAGAAGCAATTACAAGCTTTGCTTTCTGTTCCAGAATATATTTTAATGTCGGTAAAACAGATCTGATACGAATATCATCTGTTATATTTTTATGCTCATCTAAGGGCACATTAAAATCAACCCTTACCAAAACTGTTTTACCAGCTATATCTATCTCTTTAATAGATTTCATGGCATACTCCTTTTTTCATCAAATATGCTTTTTTTGGTTTAACTTTTTTTTTCTGGACCACCGTTCAAAAAAACCAAAGACACCTGACGCATATGCACGATCAATTTTTTCATGTTCAAGTGTTATTCCCTTTTTACATGACACAGCTTGTTTTAAACACAATGTTTTATGTTCACACTCCATACATGAAAAAGGAGATATTCTAAGACCGCTATTATTATCTACCGGAAAAACTATATCAAGATTACCAAAACATACAGGACGATCCATTTCTCCATCCATTTAATATAAATTTCACACAATTACTACCAAAAAGAGAAGCCTGAAAATCAATCCTGATATCCAAACTCATCACGTAGATCCCTGGTCATCAACCTGTATAGAGACTCATGGGGAAGAGCATTTTCATATAAAACATGGTAAACCTCATGACATATAGGCATCTCAACATCTAATTTTCTTGACAAATTATAGACTGATTTTGCAGTTTTAACACCTTCTGCAACCATTCTCATGTCTGATAAAATAGTTTCAATCTTAATACCTTGTCCCACAAGCTTTCCCACTGTATGGTTTCTGCTTAAATCTCCTGTGCAGGTCAGTATAAGATCTCCAACACCAGAAAGCCCTGTAAAACTTTTTAAATCTGCTCCCATTTTAAGACCCAAACGCTGCAACTCAACAAGTCCTCTGGTGATAAGAGCTGCTCTGGTATTTAACCCAAGCTCCATCCCGTCTATAATTCCAGCCCCAATAGCAATAACATTTTTTACAGCTCCCCCAAGTTCTGTCCCAATAACATCACTGTTTGTATAAACTCTAAACAGAGGCGTTGCAAAAACCTGCTGAACACACTCTGCAGTACTTTTCTCAAAAGAAGCTACTGCAACCAGTGTTGGAAGGCCACGCACAACATCTTTGGCAAAACTGGGTCCTGAAAGAACAGCAATATTTTCCTTTTTAAAATCAGGCATGGATTCAGATATAACAGAAGACATGGTTAAATGAGTCTTATTTTCAATTCCTTTTGATGCAGATACAACAACTGTGTTATCTGAAATACAAGTTTCCATCTCTTTTGATACATTACGCACAAAATGAGAAGGCACAACAACTACAACCATATCCTTGTCAGAAACCACCTTTTTCAAATCATTTGATGGAAAA
This sequence comes from Desulfobacterales bacterium, assembly GCA_030149595.1. Classification (GTDB taxonomy): domain Bacteria; phylum Desulfobacterota; class Desulfobacteria; order Desulfobacterales; family DAOWNP01; genus DAOWNP01. Next base: position 910 of record JASFBI010000312.1, on the reverse strand, counting down.
ATGTTTTCTGAAAGAGAAAAATCAGGTAAATATACTTTATTTTCACGGAAAGATAAAATCTGCTCACAAACATCTTGTTCATATGCCCAAAGATCTACTTTATATCCTTTTTTAGCAAGAAGATCGGAAATAGCTGTACCCCAGCTACCTGCACCAACAACACCAATTTTATATGACAACACCAGTTCTTTATCCATATTAATTAATTTTATTTTAAAACCCTTGAAATTATAACTTAAACAAAAAAAACTTCATTACTCCTCTTTTTCAACTACCCTGCTTGCTCCTGTCACTTTTTCATCTTTTTTCAAATTTATCAATTTCACACCCAAAGTATTTCTGCTTATTACAGATATACCGGATACTGAAATCCTGATAATTTTCCCACCATCAGTAATAAGCATAAAATCATCATCGTCTTCAACAAGTAAAATAGCAACAACCCTGCCATTCCTCTCATTGGTTTTAACGGTAATAACACCTTTACCACCACGTTTTTGCAAGGGATATTCAGCAATAGAAGTTCTTTTACCAAATCCATTTTCAGTTGCCACAAGCAGGGTTTTTCCATGACTTAAAACCTGCATTCCAACTATTTCATCACCCTTTGCAAGCCTCATCCCAATAACACCTCGTGACACTCTACCTGTTGCACGTATACCTTCTTCTTTAAATCTTATGGATTTCCCAAAAGCTGAACACAAAAACACATCCATAGCCCCATCTGTCATTCGCACACTATTCAATTCATCCCCTTCAGACAAAGTCAAAGCAATTATTCCGTTGGATCTTGGTCTGCTGTATGCTATAAGATCGGTCTTTTTAACAATACCTTTCTTAGTGGACATAAATATATAATGATCGGGCTCAAATGATTTTACAGCAAGAACTGTAGTAAACTTTTCTCCTT
>JASFBI010000311.1 GCA_030149595.1 Desulfobacterales bacterium | reverse complement strand
GTTGATGATGTGGATACTGAGCTGATTGATGACGACGACGTAGAAGTTGTTGATGATGATGAAGATACTGACAGCAAAGCCCTGGCTGAAGAATTTGATCATGAATTGAGCATAAAAGAGCGATATTATAACCAATACATACTTATGGATAAAGATGAATATATTATTGGATCAGAAATACCTGATAAAAATTATCTGCCATTACAAAAAATCAGACTTGATAAATTTTATATAGGAAAATATCCTGTAACAAATGCATTATTTGAGACCTTTATAGAGCGTACAGGATATAAAACCACAGCAGAAAAAAAAGGATATGGAATCGTATACTCAGGCAGATTTAAAAAAAGTATTAATGAAAAAACAGGGCAAAAAGAATCAGTATGGAGTTCAAGTTACAGACAAAAAACAGTAGAAGGAGCTTGCTGGTATAAGCCATCCGGCCAAAACAGCACTATTCATAATAAAAGGGACCACCCTGTTGTGCAAATAAGTTTAAAAGATGCTATTGCTTTCTGCACATGGACAGGAAAAAAACTTCCAACGGAATTTGAGTGGGAAGCCTCTGCCAGAACCAAACTTGGATATATGCTGCCATGGGGTAATACATGGAAAAAAGATATGTGTAATATTGAAGAAAGTGCTTTTTCTGATACAACACCAGTAGATAAATATAGTAATATAGAAATATTTTCCAGCATTAGTGACTCATTGGGGAACGTTCTTGAATGGACATCTGATGAGTGTATATCAAATTATAAAACTAAAAGAACTTTTATTTATCATATAGCAAAAGGAGGCAGCTGGATCTCACAAAACAACATTTGCTTGTGCTCCAGATTTAATATTCGGACTGATTTAACATCTAATATTTTAGGATTCAGATGTGTTATAAATTAACTCTAACAAACAGGCAGGAATACCTATCTGGATTTTTACACAGATTTACCTGCGATAGATCATAAAAGAGACATATAGATTTTCACTCAAACACTAAATATATAATCTAAAAACATTAACTTTAAAAAAAGTATTAAACTCAAAATGGAACAAGCAAAAAAAATAATTGCACAATATCATGATTTTATGCTTATTGAAAAAAGACTTTCTCCAAAAACAATAAAAGCATACATCCACGATATCACAAGCTTTTTAAATTTTATTCACATAAAAAAAAAAACACTAACAACCGCAGATAATAATTTAATAAAAAAATACTTAAAACACCTTTCTTCAAAAAACTTAAATGCAAAAACAAAAGCAAGAACACTTATCTCTTTAAGAGGGTTTTATAAATATCTTACAAATGAGAAAATAATACCAAAAAATCCAACAAAACACATAGATCTTCCAAAAACTGAACTAAACCTTCCTAATATTTTATCAATCAAAGAAATTTCAGCTCTTTTATCTGCACCTGATACAAATAAAGCCAAAGGAGCAAGAGACTCTGCCATGCTCGAACTTTTGTATGCAGCAGGTTTAAGGGTTTCAGAGCTGGTTAAAGTAAAATGCAATGATATTAATTTTGATGCAGGATTTATAAAGGTATATGGTAAAAATTCAAAGGAAAGAGTTATTCCCATAGGCCTTTTAGCACAAAAAAAAACAAACGAATATTATCGAAATATACGTCCTTTATTATTAAAGTCTCACAGTTCAGTTTTTATGTTTACTGCAAGAGCAGGAAAGCCCATGTCTAGACAGGGGCTTTGGAAAAATATAAAAAAATATGCAGCTCTATCAAAAATAGAAAAAAATATAACACCCCACAGTTTAAGACATTCATTTGCAACACATCTTTTAAAAGGAGGAGCAAATATAAGAGCTGTACAGGTAATGCTGGGTCATGCTGATATTTCAACCACTCAAATTTATACCCATGTCAACATTACATATTTAAAAAAAATTCATGAGAAATTTCATCCCAGGAAGTTATAATTCAATACTTTTTTAGATAAACCACGCCTGAAAGCAATCTTCTAAGTAAGTAAGTTATCTGGAAAAATAATTTAGTTACTTAGTGTCCGAACGAAAACCGCCATTTTTTCCAATTACGGCGTTGGGCTTAAATTTTAATATTTACAATATTGAGATGTTGACAAAAAAAACAAGTGATTATAAAAACAGTATAAAAGGTTAATTTTCATGGTAGCTTCTTACTATTAAATAATAACAGCCTTGAAAGTGAGATAATATGTTTAAACTGTTTCATATTATTTAGACCTTTGAATAATAGTAGCTTTTACAATTGGTCTTTAAGAAAAATAATTAGGTTGTAATAGTGAAAATCATTAAAAAAGGAGTTGTTCAAAGGTCTCATTATTGTTAATAAATTTTAAAAAGTTCTTGGTTTTATAATAAACCTTGTTTATTAATGTAAATGACAGTATGTTAATATTTTAATTTTACTTGCTCACTTTTTTATTAATTCTATAATTTTACTAACTGGCATGAGGTCAATCTGGATTTTTCATCCAGGTTTGTTCGCAACAAATCATGAAAGAGACGTATTAATTTTACGTTCTTTCATATAACATACATGGCAGATTTTTATCGGCCACAACAAAAAATGAAAGTTCAATGATTATAGCCGCTTGGACAAATTTTCATATAAAAACTTAAGGTGTCTTTTCTTATGGACGAGAAATCAGCATTTTTGCAGTTAAAAGAAGATGAACGGGAAATTCGTAAAGCAATTATTATAAAAGCCACTTTCAAACTATTTAAAAAAAAAGTTTTTCATAAAATCGGAATGCGGGATATTGCAAGGGAAGCAGGAGTTTCTGCTGCTTCAATATATAGATATTTCCCAAGTAGAGATGATCTTTTTGTTGAATCTCTTATTCAGGAAATAAAAAAAATAAAAGCAAAGCTCAAAAAAACATTAACTGCTAATAACACTTTAGATGATTTGGCTCTCCAAAATACAGAACCTTGCTCCAAAAAGGCTTCGCGATCTTTTGCTAATTTTAAAATCTCTTCCATTAATTTTTTATACTTATCATTTAAGATATAGCGATTTTCGCTGATCAAATAGTTGCAGAAATTTTCCCAGTCTTGGTAAGTATACATAGTGACCCCCCCCTTTTTTTTACTTAATTCCTATTCTTTCAAAAATATCATGCGAATACATCATAAGTTCTCCCATTCCATTTTCTTCGCTTAGAGACACCAAAGCTTTCTCACCTACCCACACAAGGGTATTATCATCGTAATATAAAATTTTCCTACCAAATTTTTCAATAATTGCATTTTCAAAAGGTTGAATATGTTCTGAAAAAAGGCGTACCCCAAGAAATCTGCCTTCATAAAAAAGATACTTAATCATTTTAAGTCTAACTCCTCCCATTCTTAGAAGATCTCCTTTTTTTATGTAATCTTTAATTGGGGGTTTATCACTTCCTATATATTCCATACCTGAAAGAGCAGAAATGTGAGTTCCCCATCTAATCCCGCTAAATCCGTTTGGTTCTGAACCATATTTAAATCTACTTTCAGCCAGAA
>JASFBI010000310.1 GCA_030149595.1 Desulfobacterales bacterium | reverse complement strand
CGGTTTGTTGGACGGAGTTTCATATAACATACATGGCAGGTTTATCTGCCACAACAAAAATTGAAACTCTTATAATTACGGTCTGTTGGACGGAGTTTCATATAAAAATATAAAAAAGATTATGTTGAGGGATAAAATGGATTATAAAAAAACATTAAACCTGCCGAAAACCAAGTTTCCTATGAAAGCAAATCTGACAAACAAGGAGCCTGTACAGATAAAAAAATGGAATGATGCAAAGTTTTATGAAGTGATAAGATAAGCTTCAAAGGGCAGGGAAAAGTTTGTGCTCCATGATGGGCCTCCCTATGCAAACGGTCATATCCATATAGGTACTGCATTAAATAAAATATTAAAAGATATTATAGTTCGTTCTCGTCAGATGAAGGGCTTTGATGCTGCCTATGTTCCTGGATGGGATTGTCATGGTCTTCCCATAGAACATAATGTTGATAAAGACCTTGGGGCAAAGAAAAAAGAGTTGTCCCAGACAGATATCAGGGGGTTATGCAGAAAATATGCAGATAAATTTGTAAATATTCAGAAGGATGAATTTAAAAGACTCGGGGTTATGGGAGAGTGGGATAATCCCTATCTGACCATGAATTACAGGTATGAAGCCATTATTGCCAGGGAGTGTGGAAAATTTGCCATGAATGGCAGCTTGTTTCGCAGTAAAAAACCTATTCACTGGTGTTGTAGTTGTAAAACTGCTCTCGCTGAAGCTGAGATTGAATATGGTGATGAAACGTCACCGTCTGTTTTTGTCAAATTTGGTTTAAAAGATGATGTATCTGATAAAATAGACGGGCTTTTGGGAAAAAATGTCTTCCTTGTTATATGGACTACAACCCCCTGGACTCTGCCTGCAAATCTGGCAGTGGCATTACATCCTGAATTTAAATATGCAGCTGTTGATGTTGGAGATAATAATGTTTTTATACTTGCATCTGACCTTGTTGATGGGTGCATGGAAAAATTTGATATACAAAATTATGGTATTATAGCAGAATTTAATGCATCAGTACTTGAAAAAAGCAAATGCATGCATCCCTTATATGACAAAGAGTCCCTTGTTGTTTTAGGCCGCCATGTAACTTTAGAAGCAGGGACAGGCTGTGTACATACAGCTCCTGGACATGGAGCAGAAGACTATGAAACAGGGCTTTTGTATAATCTTGAGGCATACTCTCCTGTTGACGCGCGAGGATGTTTTACAGAGGATGCAGGAGATCTTGCAGGGACTTTTGTTTTTAAATCAAATGATATAATTATAGATAAGCTTCGCGAAAAAGGGGGACTTGTTGCAGGTGAAAATATCAGTCATTCATATCCCCATTGCTGGCGATGTAAAAAGCCTGTTATTTTTCGAGCCACTCCCCAGTGGTTTGTTCTTATGGATAAAACGGGTCTTAGAAAAAACGCTTTAAATGCCATTGGTAATGTTAAATGGATACCTGCCTGGGGAAAAGAGAGAATATATTCCATGATTGAAAACAGGCCGGACTGGTGTGTTTCAAGGCAAAGATCATGGGGAGTACCCATAGCGGTTTTTTATTGTAAAAAATGTGAAACTGTACATATGAATCAGGAGATAATGGACAAGGTTTTTGATCTGTTTGATAAATATGGTGCAGATGTATGGTTTGACAGGTCAGATGAAGAGTTTCTTGATAATGATGCAGTTTGTACAAAGTGCGGAAACAAAGAGTTTGTAAAAGAGACCGATATTTTAGATGTGTGGTTTGATTCCGGAGTAAGTCATGCTGCTGTATTATCAGAAAGAGATTATTTAGACTGGCCTGCGGATCTTTATCTTGAGGGTAGTGATCAGCACAGAGGCTGGTTTCACAGTTCTCTTCTTACATCAGTTGGTATAACAGGTAAGGCTCCTTACAGGCAGGTGCTTACCCATGGATTTGTTGTGGATGGCAAAGGCAGAAAAATGTCAAAATCTGTGGGAAATGTTATTGCTCCTAAAAAAATTATTAATAAATACGGAGCTGAGATATTAAGATTGTGGGTTGCTGCATCTGATTATAAAGATGATATAAGAATCTCCGAAAATATTTTAAAGCAGTTAAGCGATGCTTACAGACGCATTAGAAATACATGCAGGTTTCTAACAGGGAATCTATCTGATTTTGATCCGGCAAAAGATATAATATCATATGATAAAATGTCTGATCTTGATAAATATGTACTGCACAAACTGTACAATCTTATTAAAAAGACCGAATTATCTTATGATACCTATGAGTTTCATACAATATATCACTCATTGTATAACTTTTGTACAGTAGACCTTTCATCTTTTTATCTCGATATTTTAAAGGACAGTTTATATACAAGTGGGACAAATTCAGAGAAAAGAAGGGCATCCCAGACAGTTTTGTATATTTTACTGGACTCTTTAACAAGGATCATGGCACCTATTCTGCCTTTTACAGCAGAGGAGTTATGGACATTTTTCCCGCAAAACAGTGAAAAATCTGATCACAGGAAAAGTATTCATCTGGAAATGGCAGCTGTGGCTGATGTCCAATGGGAAAATAAAGAGCTTGCTTTGGTATGGGAGGATATTTTACAGATAAGGTCTGAAGTTACAAAAGCACTGGAAGAAGCAAGGGTTGCAAAGCTGATAGGTCATCCTTTAGATGCTTTGGTTTCCATATGTATAGATGATAATAAATATTTTCATGTATTAGATAAATATACTGGTATTTTAAAGGGTCTTTTTATTGTATCAAAAGTTATTTTAACAAAAGAGTTTGATTCTGATGTAAAACCTTATGAAAGCAGTGAAATAGAAGGACTTAAGATTTTTGTTAAACATGCTTTGGGTGAAAAATGTGAGCGGTGCTGGATTCATGATGAGAGTGTGGGGAGTTTTTCAGACCATCCTGTTTTATGCACAAGATGCAGAAATGTTGTAAAAGAGTAATAAAAAATATGAAATCTAAAATTTTAAAACTTGTATCTGTTTCTGCACCTGTTATTATACTGGATCAACTTACAAAATATCTTGTTTCAACTATGGTGCAGGTATGTCAGTCACATACTGTTATACCGGGGGTTTTTGATATTACCCATATATATAATCCAGGAGGAGCCTTTGGCTTTTTGGCAGATAACGGGGTTTTAGTACAAAAGATCTTTTTTATATTTTTTTCCATTATAGCAGCAGCTTTTTTACTCTATTTTTATTTTAACTCTGAAAACAAAAAAGAAAAAGTTTTAAGCGTTGGTTTTGCCCTTATTTTTGGTGGAGCAATAGGTAATATAATAGATAGAATCCGGTATGGAAAGGTACTGGATTTTTTAGATGTTTATATAGGCAATTACCACTGGTCTGTGTTTAATATAGCAGACAGTGCAATTTCCATAGGCATGGCTATTTTTATATATTCTCTTATATTTAAAAAAAAAGAAGTGTAGGTTTTTTAAAAGTAAACTAAAATCTATTTTAGTTTTGTTCTTCTGTATTAATCTTTAGATATTTATGGACGAAAAATG
>JASFBI010000309.1 GCA_030149595.1 Desulfobacterales bacterium | reverse complement strand
TCATGAGAGTTTCTATTTTTGTTGTGGCAGATAAATCTGCCATGTATGTTATATATAAACTATACAAAAAATAGAAATTGACAATAAAAATCATATAAATCAGGATTAATCTACTTGTATAAATATGTATTATAAAGATTATGCAGGTAGCAGGCTAATTATGAAACAGATCCAAAATCAGGTAAATGTACTCTATGAGACGCAACTAAATCAAAAAGCAATCCCAAAAAAATATGCTCTTATTATAAAAAGGATTGCGGCTTCAACCCAAAACCAGTAGTTCAATGCACTTTTGTTCTTTTTTAAACACATATTAAAACGCGATTTCGACGAATTTAAGGATGTTCCAAGTACTAAATTCTGGATAAATCAGCACTTTACATCTACCTGCTGATGGCAGCATACATAATGCATGGGACCCACATTTACCATTTCAGGTTGTACTTTTTACATATATCCTCTGCCTGTGTACACCTGTTTTGGAACCTGCACCCAACAGATATATCTGATAAAGCCGGAACCATGCCATCTATTACAGGAAGCCTGGTTTTTCTAACATATTCAAGCCTTGGTATAGATGATAGAAGCCCCTTTGTATAAGGGTGCACAGGATTATTAAAAAGCGTTTTCACAGGTGCTGTTTCAACAACTTTACCAGCGTAAATCACAACCACATCATGACTCATTTTTGCTATTACTCCAAGATCATGGGTAATAAAAATAATGGACATACCGGTCTCTTTTTGAAGTGATTTCATAAGTTCTAAAATTTGTGCCTGAATAGTAACATCTAAAGCTGTAGTTGGTTCATCAGCTATCAATATATCAGGACGACACAAAAGAGCCATGGCTATCATCACCCTTTGCCTCATACCACCTGACAGATGATGAGGATATTTTTCAAGCTGGCCTTCCGGTTCAGGAAGACCTACTTTTTCAAAGATTTCAATAGATTTTTTGTGAACATCAACCCTGCTCATATCAGGATAATGAATTTTTAGAACCTCTTTTATCTGCCTGCCTATTTTGTAAACCGGATTTAAAGCTGTCATAGGTTCCTGAAAAACCATAGATATTCTGTTGCCTCTTATTTTATGCATCTTTTTTACATCTAAGCTGAGAAGATCCATGTTGTTATATAAGACCTGCCCTTTTTCAATAACTCCTGATGGTTTAGGAAGAAGCCTCATTATAGAAAAAGAAGTAACTGTTTTGCCACATCCTGATTCACCTACAATACCTAAAGTTTTCCCAGATTTAACATCAAAACTTATATCATCTACAGCACGCAGCCGCCCATGATCTGTTTTAAAACTTACTACAAGATTTTTAACCTGCAAAATAACACTGTTATCCAATGAAAAATCCAATGCTTTTTTATTATTTATCAGAAACTGTTTTATATGTTTTATCAACAATTGTAACCGGATTAAACTTTATACCTTTTCCCATAGCCTCTTTTGTCTCATCATGCAAATCACTGTCATACCAGAACAGTCCTCCTGTCGTACTTGAAAAAGGCTCAAATAGACTTGTTGTTCGCCTGGTTCCGGGAAGATCCGGTAATTTCCACCATCTCCAGTAAGCAACTCTTGTATATGGAATCATAAAAGAGGGAATAAATACACCTATTTCATCAATTTTCACCTGTATTTCCAAAGAGAGTGCTACTCTCTCATCTTCACTCAATGAGTTTCTGTATTTTTCAATTAAAATATCTATCCCGCTGTCATCTGTATTTGTTATATTGTTAGTCTGTGGTTTATGAGCATTTACAGAATGAAAATGTTCCCAGTACTGAGGTCTTAAAGATGTACTCCAGCCCATCCATGCTGCCTGATGCTTTTTTTCCATAATCTTTTTATAAGCTGCAGAAGAATCAAGCTTTTGAAGCCTAAGCTCCACCCCTGCAAGTTTTGCCTCCTCTTTTAAAACAACAAGCTGAGGAGTATATTCATCATGACTATAAACCACCTCCACAGAAAAACGCCGGTTTTTATTTACCCATATTCCATCATATCCCCGCGTCCACCCTGCTTTTTCCATATAAACTGCAGTCTTTAAAATATCAAATTTTTTTGCCTTTACAATTTTGCTGGAATAAGGACCATAACCAACAAATCCATGCTCCAGCCTGAAAAAATCATTTCTTAAAACTTTTTTTATAACCTTTTCTATATTTAATGAATGGGCAAAAGCATACCGGATTTCCCTGCTCTTAAATATATCCTTATCCATATTAAGCCACATACCCGATGCTGACCTTTGGGTATCATTAAAAAACCATAGTTTTTGAACATAACCGTTTTTAAAAATAGAATCCTTGGATTTTGTATGCCAGTATTTAGGAAGTGTTATGTTAAACACATCAATTCTTGCCTTTTTAAAATACTCCCAAAGCATGTTAAAATCTCTTATTACAGTAAATAAAACAGTATCTACATTAAACCGGTTTTGAAAATATAAAAGATCTTTGCCCCACCACTCCTTTTTCCTTTTAAACCTTACATATTTGCCTTTTTTAAATTCAGAGATCTGATATGCACCTGTATTTGGTGCTATTTTCCAGTTGTACTTTCTTACAAAAACCTTATCCAATTTACCGTAAAAATGTTTTGGCGTGGGTGTAAGAGCCAGTTTTAAATGGAGATCAGGTTCCGCTTTTGTACCAACTACAGCAAGGGTTGTTTTATCATACACTATAACTTTATCTATCTCTTTTGAAAAATAGTCATTATACCAGGGAGCAATAATATGCTTTGAGCGCATAAATTCCAAAGTATATGCAAAATCATATGCTGTAACCTGCCTGCCATCTGACCAGACAGCATCAGGATTCAGCTTAAAATACATGGTTTTTTTATCTTTTCCAAATGCCCAGGATAAAGCAATCTCAGGAATAATATTTAAAGTATCTGGATGGATTCCAATAAGAGAGAGCTGATTGCTTAAAACAGCTCCTCTAAAACTGCTGTTAGAATCAGGCCCAACAACCCTGAATGTTAGTGGAAAAGTCATTATAGCAGAGTGCATTATCCCACCTTTTTTAGCGTCAGGAGATGCAAAAACAGGATCAGAATCATTGGAAAGCCATACAATTCCAGCAGGCAATTTTTCTTTTACATGGGATACAGCAGATACATTCTCTATCTCTTTTATCTCCTCTTTTTCAGGGGAAACCTTATTTTCACTGTCATTTAAGCAACCAAAAAGAAAAAACATTAACAAGATAAATACAAGGTTTAATTTTTTCATAATATTCCTTTAACAGGTTGTGACAGAATAAAAATCTCTTAAAGTTCAAGATATCCGTTCATTCATAAATAGTATACATTTTAGGATCAAAAGCCTCACGAACAGCTTCTCCAATAAATGTTACAAGAAGCAGAGTAAAAGTCATTGCAAAGATAACCGATGAAACTATCCACCATGCTTCCATATTTGCCCACCCTTGTCCTAACAACTCACCCCAGCTTGGAGTGGGAGGAGGCAGACCAAATCCTAAATAATCAAGAGATGTTAAA
>JASFBI010000308.1 GCA_030149595.1 Desulfobacterales bacterium | reverse complement strand
TCTCTCGCTGCTACATCGGTTATCGGAACTGTTATAGAACAGAACCTAAGCTCCTTTGAATATATTAAAAGATACGGACAGGCTGTTTATAATATATTTAAAATGCTGAATATAACTGACATGTATCACTCATGGTGGTTTCTCCTTTTAATATCTCTTCTTGTTTTAAATATTATAATCTGTTCAATACAGAGTTTAAAAAAGACCTGGAGCAGCATTTTTGTTAAAAATCCCAAATTTAACATTAATCAATTTAAAAAATATAAAAACAGAGTTGAGCTTTTATCTGATCTACCACTGGAAAATCTTGCAAAAAGAGCAGATGAAAAGATTATAAAAAAGTTCAGTTACAAAAAAACTGAAAAAACTGAAAAAGGAACTGTTTTTTTTGCAGAAAAAAACAGATGGACAAAATCTGGTGTTTATGTTGTTCATCTTGGAGTTATTTTACTTCTTGCAGGAAGCCTGGCAGGCTCAATAGCAGGTTTTGATGGTTATATGAATCTACCAGAAGGTGAAAAAAGCAATATAGTAAAAATAAGGAGCACAAACAAAAGCAGACAGCTTGATTTTTCTGTACAGTGTGATGATTTTAATGTTTTGTTTTACGATTCAGGCATGGCAAAAGAGTATAAATCTGCACTTTCAGTTATTGAAAATAATAAAATAGTTCTTAAAAAAAATATAGTTGTAAACACTCCTTTAAGATATAAAGGGATAAATTTTTTCCAGTCAAGCTATGGAGTTCTTGATCCGGAAAAAATACATACTGAAATTTATAACAAACAGGCTGAAAAAATTTACAAATTTGATACTGATTTAGGCAAGAGCATAAAACTTCCTGACAATATGGGTACTTTTACAATAAAAAATTACCACAAATCTTTTAATTTTAAAGGCAGGCACATAGGAGAAGCCTTTACAGGAGTTTTAAAAACCAGCAGTAATGACATTTTTGATATTGTTATGCCCTACCCTTTTTTTGAGATTAAACCGGCAGCCCGCGCAGATTTCTCTTCCATGATAAATATGCTTTGCAGTAAAAGAAGCAGGGCATATACAAAAAACATACCTGTAACTTTTTTAAGTGCTAAAACCGGAATGATTTATAAAAAAACAGCTGAGTTTGGTCAAAACATTAACATACCGGAAGATACAGGAAGCTTTACTTTAATAAAAATAGAGAAAAACTACAGCTATAGGGGCCATAACCTCGGAGAAACATATATTGGAAAACTAACAAATGCTTCAGGCAATACAGAAGAGATTGTAATTCCCCGTAAATATCCTGAATTTGATAAAATGAGAACAGGCAGAGTGGTTATCAAAATAGAGGATAAAATAGCAGGAAACCAGGAATCTGAGTTCCTGCCGGTAATTTCTAATTTTCATTCAAAATACTATACTGGTTTGCAGGTTAATAGAGATCCTGGAGTCTATATGGTTTATCTTGGATTTATTTTTATACTTTCAGGTTGCTTTATAGCATTTTTCATAACACATGAACGCATTTGTATTTTGCTGGAAAAAACAAAAAAACAGACTAAAATTATGATCTCAGGCAAATCAGATAAAAATGCCCCCGGCATGGAGAGAAAAATCTCTCAATTTTTAAAAATTATAAATAAAAAAGGATAAATATGGACAGTTCCACTGTTTTTTCAATAACAACATTTGTATATGGTTTTGCCTGCATTTTATATGTTGTTTTCTGGATATTTAAAAGTTCTGTTTCAGGTAAAATTGCAACATCAGCATTAATTTCAGGATCTCTATTAAATATAGCCGGTATTGGCATGAGGTGGTCAGAATCATACAAACTTGGATTTGGCCATGCACCACTATCCAATCTTTTTGAATCTCTGACATTTTTTTCACTGACAATTGCTCTTTTGTATCTTTTTATTGAATTTAAATATAAAAAAAAAGTCTTAGGCGTATTTGCATCTCCCATGGTATTTCTTTCAATTGCATATGCATCTCTTGGTGTAAACAGTAAGATTGCTCCTCTTATGCCGGCACTTAAAAGCAACTGGCTTATAGCCCATGTTTTTACATGCTTTTTAGGATATGCAGCTTTTGCCATAGCATGTGGAATAAGCATGATGTATCTGATTAAAATATCTGATACATTAAATAAAATATCTATTGTAAAACAGCTGCCTGATATAAAAATCTTAGATGATCTTACATATAAAATGATTGTTTTTGGATTTTTCTTTTTAACATTAGGTATTATAACTGGTGCTGTCTGGGCAAATTCAGCATGGGGACGGTATTGGGGATGGGATCCCAAAGAGACATGGTCACTTATAACCTGGTTTATTTATGCCACCCTGCTCCATGCAAGATTAATGAAAGGCTGGGCAGGTAAACAAATAGCTTATTTATCTATTTTTGGTTTTACTGCTGTTCTATTTACATACTTTGGTGTTAATTATCTATCGGGTCTGCACAGTTACAGTAAATAATTTTTGCCTATAGCGTATATCTATTGTTCTTGACTTTTTAAACTGTAAAATATAGGAGATAGATTTGTATAATTATAGATATAATAATTTAATTATAAAATAATATTTAGGTTACATTTTTTATTTTAATATATTTATTAACTATTTTAAAGCGGAGTTTCTATGAGCACACAAGAAGATAAGGCCAAAGAAATTTCATCTGGAAACCTGCCTGATGATGATAAAAATGAAGCCATAGGGTTTGGAATAATTTTTTTTATCATTGGAATTACCGCCAGTTTAATTTTTGGCTGGATTATTTTCCCAAAACTTCTCTACTCACAGAAAAAGCAGCCCATAGATTTTAACCATAAGCTTCATATGGAATCTGTGGATGATGGCTGCGAAAGCTGCCATTTTTTCAGAGAAGACGGGTCATACTCAGGTGTTCCAAAGCTTGCTCAGTGCATAGATTGCCATGAGGAAGTTCAAGGTGAAGATCCAGAGGAAGAAAAATTTGTAGAAGAATACGTGGCCAAGGAAAAAGAGGTTCCATGGCTTATTTATTCCAAACAGCCAGATTGTGTTTTTTTCTCACATGCAGCCCATGTAAAAAAGGGTAACATGGAGTGTAAAACATGTCATGGACCCATTGGTGAATCTACAAGCCTTAGAATTTATGAAGAAAACAGGGTTACGGGACTTAGCCGGGATATTTGGGGTAAAAATATTTCAGGATTGAACAAAAATACATGGGACAGCATGAAAATGAGTGATTGTGCTGACTGCCACATGGAAACAACGGGTAATAAATCCAGTGTTCAGACAGAAAAAGACGGATGTCTTGTCTGCCATAAATAATTTACAACACAGGTATTTACTATATTATTTTTCAGACAATGAGTTTAACATGGAAAAGAGAACTCTTTTGTATGGTTTTAAATATGTTATCTGAAATATTATAAGTTTAAAAAAATATACTCGGCTGTTATTTGTTAGTTTAAGGGGAGGAATACATGAAAATAGACAGAGGAAGATTCGTGGCTTTAGGTATTGGAGCAGCTGATGGAGTAGAGATCGGAAGAGCACA
>JASFBI010000307.1 GCA_030149595.1 Desulfobacterales bacterium | reverse complement strand
CCGAGGATTAAATTTATTTTTTAACGCAGAAATTGGATAAAGTAGTGTTTTGTAAAAGCCTGTCGACAGACTTTTACACCCAAACTTGCCACAACAAATCATAAAAGATAAGTATTAATTTTACATTCTTTAATATAAATCAATCTTAATAATATTTACAATATGGAACCTTAATATTAATGGAAAAAATCAAAATTTCCAAGGGGTTTAAAACAAAACTTGCAGGAGAACCAGATTTAAGTACTATGCAGGCACCTGTCCCTGAGACCCTTGCCCTGTCTGCCATAGACATTCCCTATATCCGTCCCAAACTCATGGTCAAAAAAAATGATTACGTCAAAACAGGCACACCCCTTTTTTGTGACAAACGGAATAAATCCATTCAATATGTATCTCCTGGAACTGGTATAGTTAAAGATATCCTGTTTGGAAAACGCAGACGATTACTGGAGGTTATAATTCATCTTGAAAGTTCAGAAGAATTTATTACCTTTGATCCTGTCTCAGGGCATGATATTAAAAACTGCTCCAAAGAGATACTGGCAAAAAGACTTAAACAAGGAGGACTGTGGCAGTGCCTTAGACAATTTCCAGCTAAAGACACAGCAGATGCAAACCACAATCCACCTATGATTATTGTCTCTTTAAACGGTAATGATATATCCTCCCCTCATCCTGGTATTTTGCTGAAAAACAGGGCTGATCTCTTTGAATCCGGTCTTGAAATACTGAAGCAGTTTTCCAAAAAAGTTGTTGTTTCAACACGGGAGAGCTGTATTAAAGAGCTTAATGTAATAAAGAGTTATGTCACACACAGTGTGCCGGATATATTTCCGGCCTGGGATCCATCTGTGGTACTGTACCATCTTAAAAAAACTCCTGCAGAAAATTTTAGCTGGTGCATTGCTGCAGACCACCTGATCATGATGGCACAATTCCTGACAACCGGTATCTATCCTGTTGAAAAACTTGTAAGCATAACAAAACCAGGAGAAAAAGGGCAGCACATCATAACACGCCAGGGAGTACCTGTAAAAACAGTTACAGGTACCATCCCATCGTCCTGTCTTATTACCACAGGCCAATTTAACGGCAGAATCACATGCATGGAAAACCACATGGGATTTTTTGAAAACACTTTAAATATTATAAATGATGTAAACAGCGAAAAAATGTTCGGGTTTATCCGGCCCGGCATAAATACCCCTACTGTATCTAATGCATTCCTCTCTTGTTTTATAGATAAAGCAAGACAGGTGGATTGTAATCTGCACGGAGAAGAACGGGCATGTATCAATTGCAGTTATTGTGAAAATATCTGCCCCAATGATTTAATGCCAGGTTTCATTATGAAGGCTCTTTACAGCGATGATATAGAAGAAGCATTGCTGCTCGGTCTTTTAGACTGCTGCCGATGCGGGCTATGCTCCTATAGCTGTCCGTCTAAAATCGAACTGGCTCAAATCCTGTCTGATGGAATGGATTCTTACTATAAGGACAAAACATAAAATATGAACCCGTTTAAAAAAATATTTGACCAAATAGAACCGGAGTTTAAAGAATCAGGAAAGTATAAAAAATTAGAACCTCTGTTTGATGCCAGCAAAACATTTTTCTTTTTCCCTTCCCATAGAAACAAGGTTATGCCCTTTATCAGAGATAACCTTGACTTGAAAAGGTATATGAGCTTTGTTATTATAGCTATTTTACCGGCACTCCTCTTCGGTATTTATAATACCGGTCTCCAGTCCGGTATAGCCAGTGGAGAAAATTTTGGTGTTTTTAAGGCATTTTTGACAGGCGCAGGTTACGTACTGCCAATTATCATTGTCTCCTATACGGTAGGTTTCTTATGGGAGTGTATTTTTGCTGTAATCAGAAAACACAAGATCAGTGAAGGGTTTCTTGTTACAGGTATTTTGTTTCCCCTTACTCTGCCTCCTTCCATTCCTCTATGGCAGGTTGCAGTAGCCATATCTTTTGGTGTAATTATAGGTAAAGAAGTTTTTGGAGGAACCGGCCGAAACATACTAAATCCTGCCTTAACAGCCAGGGCATTTCTGTTTTTTTCCTACCCCGTATCTATCAGCGGAGATGTATGGGTGGCAACAGGACAAGCTGTTGATGGAATCTCCGGAGCAACAGCATTATCTGTTGTTGGAGTACAGGGAGAAAATATTTTTACTGCCTTGTCAAATCATGGATTTTATTTATCAAACCTTTTTTTAGGTTTTGTACCAGGAAGTATTGGAGAAACTTCTGCTTTATGCTGTTTAATTGGAGTCCTTTTTCTTACAATAACACGCATAGCAAATTATCGCATTGTAGCGGGCGGGTTTGCAGGACTTATATTTACTTCTATTTTATTTTACCTTATTTCAGAAAACAATAATACATGGGCTCATGCAGGTCCTATATATCATCTTTGTGCAGGAGGTTTTCTCTTTGGAATTTCATTTATGGCAACAGATCCTGTATCTGCACCTGGCACAAATTCCGGACGATGGATTTTTGGATTTTTGATTGGTTTTTTGACTATTATCATCAGGGTTGTAAATCCTGCCTTTATTGAAGGAGTCATGCTGGCCATTCTGTTTATGAATATATTTGCACCTCTGATTGATTATATAACTATAAAATATAAAATATCAAAAAGGATTCCAAATGTCTGATAAAAACAGCAAAAAAAATGTCATACAGTTTGCACTATTGCTGTCATTTATATGTAGTTTATTAATCACAGCAGCAGCAAGTGGGTTAAAAGGTTTTCAGCAGGAAAATATAGTACTTGATAAAAAAATAAATATTCTAAAAGCAGCAAGCCTTATAAATACAATAAAAAAACCTTCAAAGGACAAAATCAACCAGCTCTATAATGCTCATATCAAGGAAGTTATAGTAGCCAAAAGCGGAAAAATTATTAATACTGACATATCAGATTCCATGCATCTTTATTTTTATCAGACAGGAGATATTATTGATGGATATATTATTCCCATCAATACCCGTGGACTATGGGGAAAAATTCAGGGATATCTGGCTTTTGAAAATGACGGACAGACTGTTTCAGGATTTTCTGTATTCAGCCATTCAGAAACTCCTGGCCTGGGAGGAGAGATAGAAAGCGCCTGGTTTCAGGGAAATTTTAAAGGGAAAAAAATTCTCAACTCAAAAAATAAATTTGTTTCTGTAGGTATTGCAAGGGGAAAAGTTAAAAATATGCCTGAAAATCTAAAAACCCATTATGTGGACGGCATAAGCGGTGCTACACTAACAGGAAAGTATCTTGCACAGGGAATTAAAGCTACACTAATCAAATATGAACCAATATCCATCACATTCCGCCAAAAAAAACTTAAAACCATAGATATAGAAAAAAACAGGAAATAAGAGGATGGCTGCATGTTAAAACACAGTTCGCATTACATGGAAATATTAATCAAGGGTATATGGAAAGAGAATCCTGTAGCCTATCAGGTTCTTGGTATCTGTTCTGCTCTTGCAGTAACCGTAACACTGTCCACATCTATTGTAATGGGCATTGC
>JASFBI010000024.1 GCA_030149595.1 Desulfobacterales bacterium | reverse complement strand
TGGTTTTTTTGTAGCCGTAGCTTTTTTTATGGCTTTGAGATTCACAAAAAAAGAGGCAATCCGCCTTTCTGAAGATTCTGAAAAAATAATGGATCTGTCATTTTATATTCTTATTGCAGGAGTCTTGGGGGCACGTATTGTCTATGTTTTCACAGTGCCAGATACTTTTTTGTCCAATCCTCTTGAAATATTTAAAATATGGAATGGAGGCCTGGTTTTTTATGGAGGTTTTATAGGTGCATTTGCAACTCTGATTTTTTTTGTTAAAAAAAACAGGGTCTCTTTATTACAATATCTGGATATTTATGCACCAGCAATTGCTCTGGGTCATTTTTTTGGACGACTGGGATGTTTTTCTGCTGGATGCTGCTATGGAAGACAGTGTGATTTTTTCTGGTCAGTTGTTTTTTCCAATCCTGATTCTCTTGCACCAAGAGGTATTGCACTCCATCCCACCCAGCTCTATTCTGCTTTGGCTAATATTCTTCTTTTTCTTTTTCTTTACTTTTTTAGATACAGGAAAAAATTTAATGGTCAGGTTTTTTTTCTATATGTATTTCTTTATGGAATTATAAGATCTGTAATAGAAACTTTTAGAGGTGATTATAGAGGTTATATTATTTTTAAATCTCTGTCCCTGTCCCAGACAATAGGGATTGGATTTTCCATCTGTGCTTTAATAATGCTTGTGATTTTAAGCAGAGATAAAAAAGCGGATATCTGATTTTTTAAACATGGCCATATTAAAAAAAAAAGAGTTTGACGGGTATTTAAAAAAACTGACAATGGATAGTGTTGTAAGTATTTATCTTGTCTATGGTGCCCCTTTTTTTTATAAAGAGATTCTTGAAAAACTTGTATCTAATATTTCAAATCTTTATAAAAACAGTATTGATTATAAAAAAATTGATGGATCAGACTTTGATATATCATCTTTAATTGAGAGTATTGATACTTTTTCACTTTTTTCAACTGCAAAAATAGTTAGTCTGAATAATTCTAAAATATTTTATTCAAAAAAAAATGAATCTGATCTTTTTTTAAAGGTGAAAAAAGCTTATGGGAAAAATGAAATAAAAAAAGCAGCCATGGAGCTTTTATCTCTTTTTTCCATTGGCGGGATATCATTAGATGTTTTTGAATCTAAAAAAAAGCCTGGGTTTTCCTTTGCTGTAAATGAGGAAGATAAGAGTTTAATTGATGAAATAGTAGCTTTTATAAAACAAAATAATTTTGTTGTTCCTGAAAAAAAAGATGAACAATCCATATTAAAAAGAGTTATAAAAAGAGGGTTTGCCAAAGACCATTATCTTATAATTACAACTGATTATGTAGATAAGAGAAAGGCTCTTTTTAAAATTATAAAAGAAAAAGGGGTTTTAATTGATTGTCTGGTTCCAGAGGGTAATCTTTATGCCCAGAAAAAAGCTCAGGAAGCAGCTGTTTTGGAAAGCATCAGGCCTGTGCTTGTAAAAAACAGAAAAAAACTGGATAATTCAGCTTTTAAAACCATGTACGATTTTTCAGGTTTTGATCTTTATACTTTTTTTAATAATCTTGAAAAACTCATAAATTATGTAGGTAAAAGAGAAAGTATTACTGTTGATGATATTAAAAATGTATTAAAAAAAACCAGAAAAGATGAAATTTTCCAATTTACAGGATCTGTCAGTGAAAGAGATCTTCAAAGTGCATTGAAATTTTTAAATTCCCTTATGGAGAACGGTTTTTATTCTCTTCAGATTTTATCGGCCATGATAAATATTATCAGAAAACTTCTGGCAGCAAAGTCATTTATTAAAGAGACCAGATGTAACATGAGTGTTAATTTTGACCTGTTTAAAAAAAACATATTTCCTGGTATTTTAAAATTTGATGAAAAACTTTTAAACCGGTCAAAAGAAATGGGGGAAGCACTTTTATGTAAAACAAAAAAAGATGCAAAAACAGATCTGCTTATTGCAGGAAAATCAAAGAGTCCTTATCCTGTATATCTTCTTTTAAAAAACAGTCAAAATTATTCTATGGATGAACTGGTAAAAGCTGTTTTAATTTTAAATCAGACAGATCATAAATTAAAAAGTTCAGCAGTTGATCATAAAATTGTTTTGGAAACAGCTCTCATACATATAATGTAGTGTCTGAACAAAAATTAGAGTTTTTCTGCCAAGGTCAAGGAAAAATTATTTTGACCACAGGGCTGCCCTGTTGTATTTTAAGGATCAAAATTAATTTTCCAATGCATAAATTGGACAAAATTAGTGTTTTGTAACAGCCTGTCGGGTGCTGTGTAAAAAGTAAAAGAAGATTTATAATTACAGATATTTTTCAGGAATATTCATTTTATATGATCTTTCAAATTTTTTTAAGCGTTTTTTATAGTACATCAGGTTTTTGGGGGCAAGTTCTATGGCAAGGGTTTCTGCTTTGAAGGCTTCATAAAACATATTGTTAATATAAAAGCATTCTGCAAGAGTATCTAAAATATGGGGAGCTTTTTTTTCTTTTACTGCCAGCTTTGCAAAATACAGTGCTTTTTCAGGGTCAATAAATTTTTTATCTTCACATGTTGACATGAGCCATGCAAGGTTGTTTAGTACTTCAAAGTTGTCTGGTTTAAGATTTAATGATGCAAGATACATTTTAATTGTTTTATCAAAATCTTTTTTAAAATAGTAAATATCTCCAAGAAGTTTATATATTTCAGGATTTTCAGGATTTTTTTGAAGCTCTTTTTGTAAAGTATTTTCAGTGATTTTAAAGCTTGCAGATGTTTTTAAATCACTGAAATTAAGATAGAGACCTGCTGTACCTATTATAAATATAGAAATAATATAGGCTGCTGTAATATTTCTGATTTTTTTATTGTGCAGGCTAATCAGTTTTCTGTTAGACTCACATCTTATTAGATGTGTTATCCTCTCTTTTATGCTGAAATGGTGCCAGTTTGGTTTTTCAGGTGATTGTCCGCTTATTTGTATTATTTTATAAAATGCACTTATTAAAGATTTTGCACTATTTAAGATCTCAAAAACATAAAGATCTGCCTGACGTTCAAAATTTCGCATAAAATAGGCGAAAATATAACGAAAATATATAATAAAAGAGAGAATTGTTATTGTTATATAAAGAGTTGGGGCAGCAGATACAAGCGTTATTCCCAATATATCAGTTATGAAATATACAGGATTTGAATATAGTAAAAAAAAGATAAAGTCTGATAATATAAATGAAACCAGCATGTATCCTGTTATAAAGAAGACGTAAAAAAGAAGGTGCTTTTTTTTTACATGACCTGCTTCGTGGACTATAACAGCTTCCAGTTCAGAAGAGTCAAGATTGTCTAACAGTGCTCTTGTAACAAGAATATAGCGAAATTTTTTTACAACCCCCATAACACCGGCAGTTATCATTGTTCCGTTAAATATTGGCCAGTATACAATATCGTTATATTTAACATCTGCTTTTTTACATATATTTTCAATTATGTATCTTTTTTCACCAATTTCTAATGGTTTACAATTCCATAGTTTTTGGATTATTTTAGGTCCTGTTATGATAGCTGAAAAAAGAAACAGCATAAAAAAGATGATCTGGCCATGCGTTGTTAGAAGAAAGTTATGAAATAAATTAAAGGGCAGGGCAAATATCAGATCATATATTACAGATAAACATATCCATGGCAAAAAAATTGGGACAGCAAAGGATAAATTAGATATGATATATGATCGTAAACTTATGCTGCTGCCGTTTAAAACCTGGAAAACATTATTTGATAAATTCCATATAATAATTAGATAGCTTAGAAATAAAAGAATAAATAAACAAGCATTTACAGCAGGTATCATTTTTAAAATATAAAAACCACTGAAAAAGTCAGGGAGATTTAAAAAGTAAAGATCAAAAGAGAACAGAATAATTGCAAGTATTGTCTGCTGTTTTATTAATTTATCAAATTTTTCTGAAATATCTCTGTCTGAATCATAAATATTGAATTTAAAGATTTGATTTTCAAGTCTTTTAAAACAAAATTTAGTAAACCATGTAAAAAGAAAAACTGAAATAAGAAACAGAAAGGCAGTGTTTGCTGCTGTAAAATTTGTAGTTTTTGCTGGTTGATAAGTAGTATAGATAAGAAGAACTATTATAAAATATATAAAATTGTTAAACATGGCTCTATTTGAAAAATCTTTCCTTTTCACTATAAATACATCCGCAATACTGCTGGCGGTACATATTAAGTTTTTTTGATTCTTCTATCCCTTTTTTCCAGCCGCATCTGAAATCTTCATAATAAAATTTTACACCAACAGCTTTACCGGCTGAACTACCTATAGTTTTTATCATTTCATGATTTTGGAACTTGCTGTATAAAAGCGTAGTGGTAAAAAAATCAAATTTTCCTTTTTTTGCAACAAGGGCAGCGGCTCTTAAACGCTCAAAATAGCAGGCTTGGCATCTTTTTTCTTCCCTGAAAACAATATTCTGGAAAAAACCTTCAATGTTATATCCCTGCTGATAAATTACTTTTAAATTTACTGTTTTTGCATATTCTTTTAAGGTATTTTCACGTTTAATACATTCAGAATATGGATGTATATTGCTACGGTAAAAATAACCCATTATGTACGTTTCTTTTGAAGAAAGCTGTGATAACGGATAGATGGAGCATGGAGCACAGCATATATGCAGCAGTATTTTCTTCATGTTCTTTGTCCGAATATGGCAGTTCCTATTCGGATGTATGTGGCACCTTCCTCTATGGCAACTTCATAATCATTTGTCATGCCCATGGAAAGTTCAGTAAGTGTTATATTGGGTATTTTTTTTAAGTTTATTGTTTCTTTTAACTGCCTGAGAGCTTTAAAAAAGGGTCTGGCTTTTTCCTGATCATCAAAAAAAGGGGGCATTGTCATAAGTCCCTTTATGGAGATATTTTTGAAAAGAGCTGCTTCTTTTAAAAAATCCTCTGCTGAAATCAACTCAATACCTGATTTTGTAGTTTCATTAGAAATATTTACCTGTATAAGAATATTTTGTATTATCTTTTTTTTTTTTGCCTGTTTGTCAATCTCTTTAACAAGTTTCATGGAATCTACAGAGTGGATCAGATCAAACAGTCCCACAGCATGTTTTGCTTTGTTGGATTGAAGATGTCCTATAAAATGCCATGAAACATTGTATGCTTTTAATGCATCTGTTTTTTCCCTTGCCTCATTTATATAACTTTCACCAAGAATTGCAGCTCCTGCATCTATTGCCTGTTTTACTTTTTCTATGGACATGGTTTTACTAACTGCTACAAGATGAATAAGATTAAGATCTCTCTGGCACTTTAAAGCTGTCTTTTTAATTTTATTTTTTATTGCATCTATTTTGTTTTTCAAATTAATATACCTCGTTATTCCTTATCTGAAAACCTGTCGGTAAAGCTTAATGCACCTTCATCAAGTAAAATTTCAATTACTTCGCATACAGGAAGGCCCACAACATTTGTGTAGGAGCCGTTTATTTTTCGTACAAGAAATGTTCCAAGACCCTGAATAGCATAAGCACCGGCTTTATCAAAAGGTTCATCTGTGTTTGTATACCACCTGATTTCCTGTTTTGTCAGTTTTTTAAATTCAACATCTGTTTCAACGGGTTTTGAAATAATTTTATTATATGTTTTAGAGCATATGGTAAAACCTGTTATAACTTTATGGGTTTTACCGCTTAGACTGGTAAGCATTGTTTTAGCCTGCGCTCTGTTTTTTGGTTTTCCAAGAATTTTGCTATCTATTACTACTATGGTGTCAGCTCCAATTACCCAATCATTGGGATAATTATGCCAAACAGAAAGGGCTTTTTTTTTTGCAAGTAATTTTGTATATGTTTTTGGATCGGTTTTTTTAATTAGAGTTTCATCAAAACCACTGTCTATTACACAAAAGTTTATACCAGCCTGCTGCAAAAGATATTTGCGTCTTGGAGATTTTGAAGCTAAGATAATTTTACATTTATTTGTTGACTGTTTCATAAAAAATATTTAACAGATACAATATATTTTGACAAGAAACATCCATAAAATCTTTCTGTAAAAAGTAAACTATGAAAAAAATAATAATATTAGGAGCAGGTAAATTTGGTACAAAAGCTGCCTTGTTATTAAAAAGCAGGTATAAGAATGCATTGATAACTGTTGTGGATAACAAAAAATCTTTTTTGTTAAAAATGTCAGATAAAGGGATAAATACTGTTTTTTCAGATGCCATAACATTTTTATTAAATTATTCAGAAAAGGAAAAAAAAGATGTTTTTATTGTGCCTGCTGTTCCGGTACATGTTGCATTTGAATGGGTAAAAGATAAATTATCAGCAGATTATAAAATAGAGACTATAGATATCTGTAAAAAACTAAAAGATATGTTTGTTATGTCAATTGTTGGTAAAAAAGGTGAGTTATATGTCAGTAATGCTGATTTTATTTGTCCTGATAATTGCTCTGAGCCTTCAAATATTTGCACATATACACACAAACCAAGACCCTTGATTGTACATGAAACGTTAAAATTTTTTAAATATAAGGACTACCAGTCAAATGTTATTTGCAGCAGACAGGTAGCTCCTGGTGTGGGGGGGTATAGCTATGATTTTCTTGATTCTGTTCTTGCAAATATAAAAAAAGCTGAAACTCCTATTTTTTTATCAACAGCTTGTAAATGCCATGGTGTTGTACACGGGTTTATAAAAAAACAATAAAATAATACAAAAGCTTGACAATTAATGCAATAAGTTATAAAAGTATTTTTAAAATTTGAAGATGAAGATAAAAAATGCCTGGGTGGCGGAATAGGTAGACGCAAGGGACTTAAAATCCCTCGGAGCTCAGTCTCTGTACGAGTTCGATTCTCGTCTCAGGCACCAAAAATATATACATTCCTTTAAAATCAAAAATATTCTGTCTGTTTTTTAATAATTTTATGTTTGTATAACATACATGGCATATTTATCTGCCACAGCGAAAATTGAAACTCTCATGATTTTTGTCTGTTGGACGGAGTTTTATATAAAATATCCCCTCCTGTTGGTAATTTTGATCTTAGAGTGTAAATTACATACTTATCTATCTTTATAAATTTTATGTGATATTTTAAATTTATGACAGATAAGTATTTGCATAAATGTTTTTTTGTTTGACACATAAATAATCATTTGATAAATATCTTCCAAATAACTTTAAAATAAAAAACTGCGAAATAAATTTATTTATACCTATACAGATAAATATAAAACTTAATTTTTGTTAAAAATTAATAAAGGATAAAAGTTTAATCAGGGTAGATTTATAAATAATAATAAAACAGCGTTTACTTTGGCAACAGGCTGTTTTTTTGTAAACATCAGATAAAATATAAGTAAAGGAGCTAAGAAAGTATGTTTAAAAGCAAAATATTACTATTATTTACATTGTTTTTTTTGGGAGTAATGCCGTTTGATGTATCATATGCTAATTTCATGGATACATATGGTATAAGTCCTTCTGGTATGGCAAGGGGAAATGCAATGGTTGCTGTTGCAGATGACTGGTCATCGGTTTATTACAATATGGCAGGGTTGGGAAAAACCAGGGGACAGGGAAAAACACCCAATCAGCTCTCTGTAACTTATATGTATAATTCCACTTCCATGGATGTTTCAAGGAAAATAGATGAGACTCCTGATGTCAATGCGTTTGTTTTGGGAGCTGCTTTTGATATAAATCAGATTTATAAGATGCCTGAGATTGTATCTTCTGCCCGTTTTGGTATTGGGCTTGGTATTTTAGATGATCTTACAATTGCCAAAGTTAATGATATTGATGTAAGAACCCATAAATTTTTAAGATATGGCAGGGATGTATCAAGGATCGGTATTTTTACAGGAGTTGGGTTTGGTTTTTCTGATGATACATTTGGAATTGGTTTTGGGGCAACTATTTTGGCAAAGGGCGGGGGTAATATAGTAATAAAAGGAATTAATATAACAGATTCCCAGGTACTTCCAGGATCTGAGATAAGGTTGGATATTAAACCTGAAATTGCGCCTGTTTTGGGTGTTTATTGGAATGTAGATGAAGATATAGGGATAGGAGCCTCTTATCGTGGAGAATTAATGGTAGATATTGATTCAATTGAAGCTTATGCTGAGTTAACTATAACATCAGTAGCTTTGGAAGTAGGTCTTGCTGTTATAGATTTTTATGTACCTGAAATGTATTCCATTGGAACCGCTTATTCCATAGATGATTTAACTATTTCTTTTGATTTGGAATTTCAGAACTGGTCGGGTTATAAAGTTTCAATACTAAAAGAGAATTTTTGGGCGGCAAATAATCTGCCAATACCTGAATTTGATGATATAATTATTCCAAAAATTGGTCTGCTGTATAAGGCATCAGAAAATCTGGATCTGCTTGCAGGTTATTATTATAGAGAAACATTTGTACCAGATGGTGCAAACAAAGGACCTTATAATTTCTTGGATAATGATACCCATGCATTATCATTTGGTGCAGAGTTTACCATAGAGCCTTTTGCCGGGTTTGTACATCCTGTAAAACTGGGTTTTGGAGTAGTTTATCAGCGCTTGGAAGAAAGAAATGTTGTAAAGGATTACTCTTATCTTGATGCTTATGTTGATGCAGGTTTTATAGATGAAGATGAAAGGGCAGCTGCAATGGCAGTAAATCCCAATTATACATATGGAGGAGATGCTTTTATGGCTTCTTTCCAGGCAACATTTGTATGGTAGATTTATGAATCAGTATAAAGACAGGTTGGTCTCTAAATTCTGAAGGTAAAATTTAGAGACCAGCTATAGTTTAAAAGAAGAACCTTCTCTTGCAATAATTATCGCCATGTTTGTTTTATTGTTTTTGCATAATTTTTTTTCAAGTAAAGTAAGTTCTGTATCAGTCCTTAGTGGGTCATGATGAAATAATATCAGTTTTTTCACATTTGCTTTAGCAGCTTTATCTATAACACCTTCAAAGTATGAATGTCCCCATCCAATTTTAGAATCAAAATATTCATCTTTTGTATATTGAGCATCATGTATTAATATATCTGCTTCTGAAAAAAAAGTGGATATTTTTTCATTTTCCTCTCCAGCCACAATCTCACCTTCTTTTACAATATCAGAATCTTCAGAAGATGTGCCGGAAGTTTCTGAAAACAGGTTTCTAAAAGGTTCATTATCATAACATGTGCAAAATACTTTTCCTTTGTATTCAAAACGATATCCCAGGCAAAGCAGAGTATGGTTTAAGTATTTTGTTTTTAATTTTATATTATCACCAAGATCAAGATTAGTTTCGTTTAATTGAAAATATTGAATATTTGCTGCAAGTTCACTGTGAAGAACAGGGAAGTATCTGTAACTTAACTGATCGCCAATTATTTTTTCCAGGCTATCCTCTTCGTATGTGACCGGGCCATATATTTTAAGATTAGTTCCTTTTTGATATATAGGAAGAAAAAACGGAAATCCCAGAATATGATCCCAGTGGGTATGAGTAATAAAAATTTCTGTGTTAATATCTCCCTTTTTAAGATCATTTTCCATTAAATAATGACCAAGCGGTCTTATTCCAGAGCCTGCATCTATAATTATTAACCTGTTTGTATCGCAGAATCTAAGTTCAATACATGATGTATTTCCTCCGAATTTGACTGTCTCTTTGCCCGGACATGCTATAGATCCGCGTACTCCCCATAGTTTAATTTTCACGATAACCTCGCATAATCAGGAACAAGGATGAAACAGCTTTCCAAAATATATATGACTTTTTTGCGAAAGCAGTTTCACTCTTATTTCTTAAATTAGAAATGTTTTATATGAAACTCTGTCCAACAAACCGTAATCATGAGAGTTTCTATTTTTGTTGTGGCAGGTAAATCTGCCATGTATGTTATACTAAAGTTATACTAAAGTAGATATTTTTTAAAATTAATTTATGCTATTTTAAGAAATATTTTAGCTTTTTCTATTTCGCTGTTAACTTCTTTTAATATTTGTTTTATACTGTTTTTTGATAAATTCAGATGAGTTAAAACTTCAGGGCTGATTTTTTCAGCCTTATAATTACCTGAAAAGCCAAGAGAAAGTTGAGAGATCAGGGAATTTGCAAAAGCTATTGTGTAAATAATATTTTTATGATCTCCTTTGTATGGAAAAACATTGTGATGAAAACTAATCGTATCAATTATCTCTTGACTAAGATTCCAGCTTGAAGCAATAAGTTTTCCAACTAAAGCATGATCAATAAAAAAATGTTGCTGTTCAACTTTTACAAGTGATCTTTTTTCAATATTTGAAATTTTCAGGACATGCTCGTACTCTTCAGAAAAAATTGTATTTAGTAATATTTTCCCAATATCGTGAAGCATACCGCTTACAAAATAATCCTCAATGTTTTTTATGTTTTTTTGTTCTCTGGCTATTAGCTTGGAAGCTACACCAACACCTAAAGAATGTATCCAGAAGGATTCCATGTCCAAAATTTTAAAATTTTTTTTATTGAGAATGGATCCCATTATAGCTGTACTTAAAACCAAATTTTTTACTGTATTTGTTCCGAGCATTGTAATTGCTCTAACTATTGAAGATATTTCATTGGATATTCCATAATATGCTGAATTTACTAAATTTAAAACTTTTCCCAAAAGAACAGGATCCATGGAAATAACTTTGCTTAAATCTTTTAACGGA
>JASFBI010000306.1 GCA_030149595.1 Desulfobacterales bacterium | reverse complement strand
CCTTACTCCAGAAGAGCAAAATATTCGGCTAAAGGGTGTCCCTGCTTATATGGATGGGCTTGTTTATCCAAAATATGATAGAAAAATTCATTTAGTTGAGCGTTTTCAAGTGCCTTTAGATTGGATTATTGATATAGCTATAGATATCCACCCAAGAACAGAACAAGCTATCCTTTTTTGTGCTGTTAGCCCTACTGGTATCAAATATCTTGTAAATGAGATATGGGAGCATGGAGACGGTCAATGGGTTGGGGAACAAATTGTTAGATGTATAAAACAAAACGATTATAGAGTTGGAAGAATTATTATTGACCCTTTGGCTAAAGGAGATAGTAATAACCCAAATACTGTGTTCGAAAAAGTAAGTTTAGTTTTAGCACAGTACGGATATTATCTTGAAACAGCTACAAAAGATAAGACAGCGGGTATTCTTGAAGTAAAGAACCATTTAAAAGGTGCAAATAATACTCCTTCTTTATTTATTTTTAGTGATTTAGTTAGGACTATCTTTGAAATAGAAGGGTATATCTATGATAAAGAAACTCAAAAGCCTATTGACAAAGACGATCATATGTGCGAGAACCTCTACAGGATAATGTTGCTGGCTACTGAATGGAATAGCCGAGCAGATGAACATTATGGTAATTCAAGTAATAACTCTTCTGAAGACAGAGGGAGAAATAGAATAGGTGGATATTAAAAAACTTGAATCGTTCATTGATAGCGATAATATTGCAGAAAAATTAGATCAAACAACTCTTGATGAAATCGGGCTTAAAGTAATAGAAGAATATGACATTGACCTTGAGTCAAGAGCTGATATAGCTAAACTTAATAAAGATGCTATGAAACTTGCAAAGCAAACCCTTGAGGTAAAAAGTTTCCCTTGGGAGGGAGCTGCAAATGTAAAATATCCGTTAATTACAGTAGCAGGTATCCAATTTGCAAGCAGGTCTTTCCCTGAGTTGATCCCCGATGATAAAATAGTAAATATAAAAATTATTGGAAAAGATGAAGACGGAGCAAAAGAAGAACGTGCTATGAGAGTTAGCAAATACATGGACTTTCAGTTAACCGAAGAAATGGATGGTTGGCTTGATGGTATGGATAAAATGCTTCATGTATTACCAATAACAGGGACTTGTTTTAAAAAAGTATTTTACGATAGTTTACTTGAGAGACCATCTTCTAAATTTTTAACTTTTGAAGATGTTGTTATCAATAACAATGCTGAATGTATTAAGTCAGCCAAAAGAATTTCTCATAGATTTTATAAGTATGAGAACTATGCCATAGAAATGGGCAATGCTGGTTTATGGCTTGATATCAAAATTGGCAGTAATGGTAAAAAAGTAGAACCAGAGTCAGAATATGATGATGGGAATGAACAATCAATAGAAGTTCAGGATGATTCACCACATTTATTTGTTGAGCAACACAGATGGCTTGATCTTGATGAAGACGGGTACCAGGAACCTTATATTGTAACCGTGCATCATGAGACAAAACAGGTTTTTAGAATTGTAGCAAGATTTGACGAAGATGGCATTAAATTCAAAAACGGGAAAGCTATTAGGATAGAACCTTTACAGTTTTTTGTTAAGTATCCTTTCTTCCCCAACCCAAGTGGAGGTTTTTATGATATCGCCTTTGGAACTCTTCTTTGCCCTATTAATAGTAGTATTAATACTACTATTAACCAGTTATTAGATGCAGGTACACTTGCTGTTCTTGGTGGTGGTTTTATGGCAAGAGGTTTAAATCTTAACAGGGGTGAAGTTAAATTTAAACCCGGAGAATGGAAAACAACAAATGTTATGAGTCATGACCTTAGGGCAGGCATATTACCTTTACCTGTTAAAGAACCTTCTCAGGTGTTGTTTTCATTGTTAGGAATGCTAATCTCTGCTGGGAAAGATATATCCTCTATCCAAGATGCCATTGCAGGTAGCAAACCCGGAGAGAATGTATCAGCAGCAACAGTGACAGCTTTAATTGAACAAGGTTTAAAAGTATTCAGCGGTATATATAAGCGTATATACAGAGCAATGACAGAAGAGTTTAAACTTTTGTTCGCACTAAATTCAAAGTATGCTGATAAAACTAAATATATTGCGGTTATAGATGAACAGATAGAAGAAGAAGATTTTAACATGAGTGAATTCAATATCGTTCCTTCTGCTGAGCCAATGTTTTCACTTGATATTCAAAGAGTAGGGAAAGCAGAGTCTGTTATGAAAATATCAGGCAGGGCAGGGCTTGATGAAGATGCTATAACATCTCAATACTTAAAAGCTATAAAAGCACCTGATACGTTATTATTACCACCTGAAAATAGACCGCCACCGCCACCTAACCCAGAAATGGAAAAAATTAAAATTGAACAACAGCGGATAGAACTTGAAATTGAAGAAGCTGAACTTAAAAAGAAAAAGATATTTGCAGAAATAGAGAAATTAAGAGCAGATGCTATTTTACAGATAGCAAAAGCTGAGGCAGAGGAAGAGGGAATACAACTGGAAGGTTATAAAACATTCCTTCAAGATTTAAACACTTTAAAATCAAATAAACAACAGGAGGTAACAGAAAAACCACAACAAGAGACGCTAATGAATCCACAACGACCTTTAGAACAAGAAAGGCAACCACCACACCCGCCACTTCCAGAAGAGGAAGAGATAATGATGGATAACCAACTCCCAAGTCAAGGAATATAAAGGTAGGAACTATGTCAGAAAAAAAGATAAGTTCAGTAGAATATCAAGAATGGATGAACAATAATATAACAAAGAAATTATATTCAAGCTTGAAAGAACATAGGACTTATTTTACAGAGTACCTTATTTCTGGTGAGACTTTAAATCAAGGGCTCAACTCTATTGATTCAACAGCAAAGATAGTAGGTATTATCAAAGGTATAGATTTAGTTTTAAATATAAAAGTTAACGATTAAATAAAAGGAAAAGGCTATGGGAAAAATTAATAAAAGCGGTTTAGAACCTGTAGAATACAAAATTATAGTTGAATTAGAAGAAACAAGTGATAGAACGGAAGGAGGAATATGGATTCCTATTTCGGTGAAAGATAAGAGAGATATGTTTCAAGTACAAGCAACTTTAATTGCAGTAGGTGGTAATGCTTTTGAAGGTTGGAACGGGTCTGTCCCTAAAGTTGGTGATAAAGTTTATGTTGCAAAAGGTGGTGGCTATAGAGTAGTTGGCCTGGATGAAAATAAATACCAGCTAATGAATGACAAAGACATAGCAGCAATAATTAAAAAAAAAGGAAGTGAGTAATGGATACAGATTTAGATATTATAGAAAATGAAGATAAAAATATAGAAGAAACAGAAAACACAGAAGTAGAAGAGACAGGAAACACAGAAGTAGAAGAAAAAGCCCGTAGGATGGGTTGGGTAAAGGAAGACAACTTTAAAGGTGACAAAAATAAATGGGTATCTGCTGAGAAGTTTGTTGAAAGAGGTGAAACAGAACTACCAATAATGCGTGAACGAATGAAGAAACTTGATGGAACGGTTGTTGGGTTAAGAA
>JASFBI010000305.1 GCA_030149595.1 Desulfobacterales bacterium | reverse complement strand
ACGGCCTGGTTTCAGGCACTTCTATATCCGCTCCATATGTTTCAGGTATAGCATCATTAATTGTAAGTTATTATCCTGATTTAAATTATACTCAAGTTAAAGATAGAATTATCAATGGAATTGATGAAACACCAGCATTAAAGGGGCAAGTGAACTCAAATGGAAGGGTAAATGCCTATAAAAGTCTAACAACTTCTGAAAATATTTCATCTGAATCTAACTCAGCTGAAAGTTCAGACAGCGGGGGAGGAGGATGTTTCATCTCTTCGGTTACAGATAGCTTAACAAAAAAAAAACCTAATACATTTTTCCA
This sequence comes from Desulfobacterales bacterium, assembly GCA_030149595.1. Lineage (GTDB taxonomy): Bacteria > Desulfobacterota > Desulfobacteria > Desulfobacterales > DAOWNP01 > DAOWNP01. Next base: position 3,260 of record JASFBI010000305.1, on the reverse strand, counting down.
AAATATCAGCCTTTACCTGTCAAAACTTATGCCTCTTCAGCTAAGAAAATAAAGTAAACATTCCCAAAAAACTTTTGCAATTTATATAACCGCCATAACCGAAGCATGGTTATTTGCATCAAACACAACAAAAAATAAAAGATCAGTACATTTCTTTCATGATTTATTGTAGCAAATACAGGTAAAAAAAATCCAGATCGGTCTCATACCTGTTCATTAAAACGGAGTCAAACTTTCATAACCCTTTTCTGTAACCAAAACTGTCTGCTCAAACTGCGCTGATAATAATCTGTCTTTTGTTACAGCTGTCCATTTATCGTCTAAAATAACAAGATCTTTTTTTCCGGCATTAATCATTGGTTCTATGGTAAACACCATTCCAGGCACCAGAACAACACCCTCTTTTTTCCTTCCAAAATGAGCGATCTGAGGTGGCTCATGAAAATCTATACCTACCCCATGACCTACAAACTCAGTTACAACAGAATAGCCCTGAGCTTCAACATAGTTTTGAATTGCCCAACCAATATCTCCAACTGTATTTTCTGGACAAACCATTGCCATTCCTTTTTCCAATGCTTTTCTGGCAGTTAAAACAATTTTTTCTGCATCAGCATCAGGCGTACCTACAAAAAAAGTTTTATTGGCATCAGCATAATAATTATTCAATATGGTTGTGACATCTACATTAATAATATCGCCATCTTTTAAAATTCTTTTACCCGGAATTCCATGACATATTACTTCATTAACTGAAGTGCAAACACTTTTTGGAAAACCTCTATAATTTAATGGTGCTGGTATTGCTTTATTTTCAATAGTAAAATTATGTACCATACTATTTATCTCATCTGTTGTCATATTTGGTTTAATACTTTTTTCAACCAAATTTAAAGTATTAACAACAAGTTTTCCAGCTTTTCTTATACCTTCTATATCTACTTTGTTTTTAATTTTTATCTTATATTTACGATAATATTCCTGTCCTATATCTATAAATAAAGAATCTTTCTTACCATAACAACATTTCTTATATTTCTTACCACTTCCACAAGGACAAAGTTCATTCCGTCCTGTTTTTACATACTTTTTTTTCACACTAATAATTCCCAAAGCTATTTAAATAATAAATTTACAATTATGATCTAATTTATAAACATATTAAAGTCAATAAAGATTATTTCAAAAACCAATTGAGTCACAATACAACACTCTTTTTAATTCTAAATAAATCAACAGGCTAAAAATATGCTGAACCTAACTGAAAAATCCAGGCCAGCCTCATATAACCGTTATTCAGATACTACTTTATACAAACCTTTCTTACCTGTATTAAGTCACAGTTTCCTGAAAAAATTTTTTTTATTCCATCCTGCTTTAAAGTTACCATACCCTCTTTTATAGCCTGCTCTTTTATTTCCTCCATTCTTGCACTGTTTTGAATCATCTTTTTTACTTCATCACTGCCTATCAAAAGTTCATGTATCCCCATCCTTCCTGAATACCCTGTATTATTACATTTATCACAACTATCAATTCTAAAAAGCTTTAAACTGTCAGTATACTTGATGCCTGTTTTTTCAAATTGCTCGGTCCCATACTCTCTAACCAGTTCATCAAACTCCTCCTGAGCAGGGTGATACTCTTTTTTACAATGTTTACAAAGAGTTCTGACAAGACGCTGGGCAAGAATACATAAAATTGCATCTGCAAAGTTAAACGGATCCATTCCCATATCCAATAATCGTGTAACACTTTCTGGAGCACTATTTGTATGTAAAGTTGAAAAAACAAGATGTCCTGTTAAAGATGCTTCTATACCAATTTGAGTTGTTTCATGATCACGCATTTCTCCAACCATTATAACATCCGGATCAGCACGTAAAAAAGCACGCATGGCAGCAGCAAAATCGAATCCTATTTTAGGTTGCACCTGAACCTGTCTTAAACCCTTTTGCGTTATTTCAACAGGATCTTCTGCTGTCCATATCTTGGTTTCAACTTTATTAATATAGCCAAGAGCAGAATGAAGCGTAGTTGTTTTTCCAGAGCCTGTAGGACCACAAACAAAAACTATACCATATGGTTTGATAATACAATTTACAAAATCTTCATAATTTTGTTTTGAAAATCCCATTTTATCTAATGGAATTGGATCTCCTGCAGCAAGAATTCGCATAACAACATCTTCGAGTCCTCCCTGGGTCGGAACAGTTGCAACACGAAGTTCAATATCTTTACCACCATATTTTTTAAATTTAATTTTACCATCCTGTGGTTTACGACGTTCTGCAATATCAAGATCTGCCATTATTTTAATACGGGAAACAATGGCATTTTTATAGTGAAAGGGAATTGTTTGATATAATGAACATGAACCATCTACTCTTATTCTCACATTGGTATTTGCCTTGCCTGGATATGGCTCTATATGTATATCTGAGGCATTCCTTGCATATGCATCAAGAATAATCTTGTTAACCAATAGGACAATAGCACTGCTCTCTTCATCGACCCCCCTTTCTTCATCTTCTACCTCATCATCCTCTGCCTGAAGCTGACCTATAATTTCATCCATTGAAGCCAGCTCTTTTTCATCCTGAGTAAATAATTTTATATACTCTAAAATATCATCCCTTAAAGCTACAGAAAATTTTATATCCTTTCCTTTAAACCAGGACTTTATTTCACCAATTTTTTGTAAATCATGGGGATTATCAATAACTATAAGAATTTTTTCATCTTCAACACGAAGGGGAACCCAGTAATTTTTCCTTAAAAACTGAGGCCTTAACCCTTTTAAAAGTTCCCCTGGTATAGCCATATTTTTATTGTATTCAACAAAACTAATTTTAAAATATTTACCCAGAGAATTGCCGATATCAGATTTAGATATTTTCAATTCTTTTATTAATATATTTTCTATAGTGGTTTTATTTTCTCTGGCTTTTTTTATGGTACTATTTAATTCTTTTTGGGTAAGGATATGATTTTCAAGAAGATAATCAAATTTATTTTTTTTCCCGGTTCTGGCATTTGCCATTCGTTTTTGATTGAAAATACCTATCCCTATAATTTTCGAAAGCTCTGTAACATTACTTTCATCTTCTTTTTTAAATGCCCTGTTTAATTTATTATTTATCAGCTGAATAGCACCAAGAACAATGTTTTTATATATTATCGGAACTACCAGTACCTGCTTTGTTGTATATCCTGTTTTAATATCCCAACTACTGTCAAATTTTAATTCCTGATCAATT
>JASFBI010000304.1 GCA_030149595.1 Desulfobacterales bacterium | reverse complement strand
GATTTAAAAACAGAATCAGAAATAAAAAAAGCTGTTTACCAGAATTGTTTTACCCAAGAAAAACCTGCTGTTAAACAGGTTGAAAAAGAGTACAGAAAATTTGCAGCAAACAGGGAAATACAGAAAACCATTGATAAAATAAAGAGCTTTGGTTCAAAAGTTGTTTATTATCAGTCAGACATAACAAATTTTAATAAGTTAGCATCCCTGATGGAAACAATACGAGATAAAGTTGGTCATATAACAGCTGTAATACACGGTGCAGGAGTACTGCATGATAAGCTGATTATAGATAAAACACTTGATCAGCTTGAAATGGTATTTAATACAAAAGTTACAGGAATTGTTAATCTTCTTGAAGTTTTAAAACAAGATCCCATAAAATATCTGGTTCTTTTTTCTTCTGTAAGTGCAAGATTTGGTAATAAAGGACAGTCAGATTATGCCATGGCCAATGAAATATTAAATAAAATAGCCCAGGTACAGGCACAAAAAAGAGCAGATTGCAAAGTAACGTCTATAAACTGGGGGCCATGGGATGGCGGAATGGTTACAACTTCCATAAAAAGGGAATTTGAAAAAAATAATATAAATGTTATTCCTGTTGATGTGGGAGCTAAATGTATAGTAAAAGAGCTGGTGTCAGATTATAATATGCCTGTTGAAGTTGTAATTGATGCAGGTTATAAAAATGCGGGGAAAGAATTATTTCAGGGAGAAGATGGTTTTGATAGTGAAGGTGAATTTTACGGGAAAAATATTCAGTTAGATAATTATTTTGTATTAAAAGATCATGTGTTGGGAGAAAAACCTGTGGTTCCTCTATCTCTTGTTTCTGAATGGATAGGAAGCGGAGCTCTTCATGAAAATCCTGGAATGACTTTTTTTGGATTTGACAGCTTAAGAGTATTAAATGGAATCAAGATGGGGAATGGTTATAATAAAAGTGTTTGGGTTGTTGCAAACAAGGGCTGCTATAATGGGTCATTATTTGAAGTTGATGTCAGGATCAAAAATAGTCCAAATGGTAACAGTTCCAGAATCTTTTCCAGTGCAAAGGCTATATTAAAATCAAATTCTCAAAATTCAGGTAAGCTTAAAAGCTTTAAAAAGCCTGTTTACAAACAATATCACAGATCTGTTTCAGATGTTTACGAAAAAATTCTTTTTCACGGACCTATGCTCCAGGGACTCAAAGAGATAACAGGGTATTCAGTTTCTGGTATGTCTGCAATAGTATCAGCAGCTCCACCACCTTCAAAGTGGGAAGCAGCTCCCATAAGAGCCAAATGGCTTTGTGATCCTTTAATTATGGATTCAGCTTTTCAACTTGCCTGTCTTTGGTGTTTTGAGCAAACAGGTAATGTGTCTATTCCAAGTTATTGCGACAGATATAGACAATATATAGAACACTTCCCAACTTCAGCCATCTCTGTTTTTCTTAAAACAAATAAATTAAGCAAACATAAATTAAACGCTGATTTTACTTTTGTTGATCAAGACAGTAAAGTCATAGCAACTTTAAATGGTTATGAAGCGACTATTGACAATTCTTTGAATTATGCTTTTAAAGCAGATGGTATAAAAATATAGGTTAACTTCTGTTTGGCCATGGCTGAGACTAATCCTATAAACAACTAAAATTCCGTAACAGCCTGTCGAGAAAAACAATTTAGTTACTTGGAAGTCTATAAAAGGAGATTATATGGATGCATATGTTGCCCGCCAGCCAATATTTGACAAAAACAAAAAATTGTTTGCATATGAGCTTTTATTCAGAGATAGTTTTAATAATGCAATGCCTGTTATAGAAGGAGATACAGCAACTTCAAAAATACTTTCAAGCAGTTTTTATACAATAGGAATAAATGAAATTACCGGTGGGCATAAGGCTTTTGTTAATTTTACAGGAAATTTGATTTTAAAAGAGTTTCCTCTGTTGTTTCCTAAAGAAAATATTGTTGTAGAGATTTTAGAAGATGTAGAAGCTACAGATGCAATAATAGATGCTTGCAGACTATTAATTGAAAAAGGATATACTCTTGCACTTGATGATTTTGTTTTTAAAACAGATTTGGAACCATTGATAAAACTTGCACATATAATAAAAATAGATTTCAGGCAGACTCCTGTTGATGAAATACAAGAATGTCTTAATAAACTTCCATCTAAAAACATCAAACTGCTGGCAGAAAAAGTAGAAACAAACAGTGAATTTGAAAAAGCACTTGAAATGGGATTTGATTATTTTCAGGGATATTTTTTCTGCAGGCCTGAAATTATTAAAGGAAAAGAGATCTCCACCTCAAATATAAATAATTTGAAGTTAATGGCTGAAATAAATGGATCTGATTTTGATTTTAATAGAGTTAGAAAATTGATTGAACGTGATGTTTCTATATCTTACAAACTTTTACAATATGCAAACTCATCTTTTTTTGGACGGATTAATAAAGCTAAAAATATTAAGCAGGCTCTGGTTTATATCGGAGAAAAAGAGATAAAACGGTTTATCAGCTTTTTTTTACTATCAAAAGTTGCACAAGGTAAGCCCGGGGAGTTAATTAAACAATCATGTATCAGAGCAAAATTTTGTCAGAATCTTGGAGAAATAGGCAAATATGGTAAATATTCTGATGAGCTGTTTACTGTGGGGATTTTTTCACTTATAGATACCATTTTGAATCAGGATATAGAAGTGATAATGGAGAAAATCCCTCTTTTATCAGATATAAAAAAAGCAATTATATCACAGGAAGGAGATTTTGGTGACTATTTAAAATTATCTGTTTCATATGAAAAAGGAGACTGGGATAAAGTCAAATTTCTTTCAGATAAAATATGCATGGCAGATGATAAAATTCCTGGTATATATACTACTTCCTGTTTGTGGAGTAATGAAATACCGCTGTAAAAGACCCTCGCTGAAGTAAAACATAAATTCCTTTTTTTTAAAAAACATATGGTAATTTTTTCCCAATAAAATATTTAATATGGCAAGTTTTTCTCTTTATCCTATGTAAATCTGCAAAATATATCCTTTCTAAAAACTAAGTCTTTGAATTTACTCAATAATTTTTATCTCATTTATGGTGGCACACCTGTTGCTCTTAATAATATAAAAAAAGAGATTCTTTTTATTTTGTTTAGGCATTATTTAAACAATAAAACAAGTGAGATAGAGATAATGCAGCAATTTAATATTCAGTTAAATACTTCTAAATTTTTAAAATCATCAGGCAAGGCAAAGGGACTGTGCAGTGCTGAAAATTCTGATTCTTTTTTTTCCGATGAGCTGAAAAATGTAATTAAAGGTTTGGTAAAAAAGGCAAGGTTTAATCTTGATCAGGTTGGAGAAGTAAATAAAGAGATGAATTTATCAGGGCCTGAATTTAAAAATGTAAAATCAATGGGTGTGAACGGTGAACAATCACGGGAATTATCTTTTTCTTTAGATGGGTTTGCCGGAAATAATACAAGAGATAGTGCGATTTTAAAAAAAGAGGTTAGTTTAAAGAGTTTGTATACAGGTGAAAATAGTGATGAAGATGATTGTGTGCTTGCAGAGTCAGTTTTGCC
>JASFBI010000023.1 GCA_030149595.1 Desulfobacterales bacterium | reverse complement strand
CTTTTACGGGATTTTATAAAAATTTTCCAAAATTCCAAAAGAAATTATTTCCCTGTTAAAGATCATAAAACAGGAATTTTTCTTGGTATTATTAATTTAGATAATGTCAAACCTTATCTTTTTGATAATATAATTTATGATGTAATTTTAGTGGAACAGATAATGGATAAGAATACAGATATAGATACAATCTCTTTAGAAGATGATTTATCTGGTGTATTAAAATTAATGGATTCTAAAAATTTATTTTCATTACCTGTTGTTTCCAATAAAAAGTTTATGGGCATGGTTTCAAAAGCTACAATTTTAAATAAATACAGAACAGAATTAATGATTCAATCTACAAAATAAAAACACAACAAAGTTTATATTTTTATTTTGTAATAAAGGAGCTAAAAAAATGGCTATGAAGCTACTCCATATTTTTAGAAATACACCGCTGGGAAGAGAGACTTTACTTCAATCATCATATTTTTGCCAAAAAATTGACGCACTTCCTGTTATATATATTCCTGTTTCAACAAAATTTTTAATGTATTTTGAAAACAGTATAGCTCAGGTTGATCTTGATAACTCCTATCTCTCTTTTCCAGAAACAGCACAAAACCATGCGGCAGAAATTGTTGAAAGTTTCGAACTTACACCAGGTTTTATAAAGCCAAAAAACTTCACAGCTTCAACACTTCCTGATATTCCTACAGATTATAATTTTATGTGCTGCCCAAGAAGTATAAGTGATCTATCTTCTAAAATAGGCCTTGGTTACATAGGCCCCCGTGTAAGAAAAATTGTTAATTCAGCACATTTCCCAGTCTTAATTACAAGTCCTGTATATAAACCATGGAAAAAAATAGTTATTTTTTTTGGCGGTTCTAAAAATGGGGTTAATGCTTTAAAATTAGGATTCCATTTTGCCAGAAAAACTAAAATGCCCGTTGAGATTTTCACAAAAATTGAAAAAGTCTCAAAACAGAACATGGAAAATATAATTAAAAAAGAAAATCTTAAAGATGAGTTTGACTCTTTTGTAACAAAATGGAATGTCTTTGACAAAGGAACTTTTGAAGAGAATTTATACCACATTCCCCATGATGCACTTGTTATTTTAGGAGCATATGGACATGGTATAATAAAAGATATAATGTTTGGAAGTAAAATGGAGATAATTCAAACTATTATCCCAAATAATCTCCTAATTGTAGGACCCAAATATGTATGTACAAATTAATAACAGAAATTTTCCAGGGTTTAAGATTAATGGCTAAAATTTATTATATTAAAATAAAATATTATGAAAATCATAAATTATCTCCCCCTCTGTAATATTTTTTTAAATATTCCTCTTCCTGATAAAGATACAGTAATAAAGTTTATTTCTGATAAATTTTATGCAAATGGTATAGGATGCGATTCTACAAGGCTTTATAATAGCTTTATAGCAAGGGAACAGATAATGAGTACAGGAGTGGGTAATGGCATTTGTTTCCCCCACTGTACAAACAGCAAGCTGAAATCTCCAGAAATTATACTTGTATCTCTTTCTGCAAAAATTAATTATAATTCAATAGATAAGCTTCCTGTAGATATTGTATTTGCCATAATTGTACCTGAAAAACAAAAAAAACTTCACTTACAAATACTTGCCAGATTATCAAGACTTTGTAAAAATCAGGAATTTATAAATTCCATTAAAGAGGCTAAAAATCCTGATCTGTTATTGCAAAAAATCAAAAAAATTGAAACTTACCTACCTTTTCATTAGGAATACTGATGTATTTATTAGTTGCTGTAGTAAATAATGATGATTTGTTAAATGATATAATAACCGGCTGGCTTGATATTGGAATAACTGCGGCTACTGTTTTAGAAAGTACCGATTCTGTTCAGCTTATAAGCGAAACTATTCCTATATTTGCAGGATTCAGATCATTAAGCAGCGGAGGAATGCGTCATAATAAAACAATTTTTTCAGCTATTGATGACAAAAAGCTTCTGGATTTAGCCGTAGAATTTCTTAAAAAAACCTGCTCAGAAATTGATGAACCAGGCAAGGGAATCTATTTTACCATACCCCTTTTGGATTTCTGGAAAGCAGATAGCAAAATCACCTGACCTGAACAAAATTTAACATGCTTTATTAGAAACTCTATCTCTATATTAATAAAAATGACAGCATTACAATATTACCCATAAAATAACTAAAATTATAATCAGAAAATCACTCAGGCAGAGAGTTTAAAAAGCAGGATTGTAATTTGTACTTATTTTGTGATACTAAGTTATAATCTTTTTATATTATATATTTTTCAGGGAGTAAAAATGTTTTCAAAAAAAATGAAAAATCTTGTGCCATATGTTCCTGGAGAACAACCACAGGACCAAGGATATATAAAACTAAATACCAATGAAAATCCATATCCTCCATCACCAAGAATAGACAAGTTTCTGCAAACATTTAACACAAAAAAACTTCGCTTATACCCGGACCCCCTTTTTTTAGAACTAAGAGAAGCAATTGCTGAAAAATATAAAATTAAAAAAGACCAGGTATTTATAGGAAACGGTTCAGATGAAGTGCTTGCATTTTCATTTTACGCTTTTTTTGACAGATCAAGGGGCAAACTTATGTTTCCTGAATTCACATACAGTTTTTATCCGGTATACTGTGATTTATTCAATATTAATTACCAAAAAATCCCCTTAACAACTGATTTTAGTATTGATATAAAAAATTTTCTGCATAATACAGAATCATGCGGGATCATTCTGCCAAATCCCAATGCCCCAACAGGCATACTATTGCCCCTTAAAAAAGTTAGAGATCTTCTTGACAGATACATAGATAACAGAGTCATTATAATAGATGAAGCCTATATTGATTTTGGTGGTGAAAGTGCAGTAAGCCTCATTGATAAATATAAAAATCTTTTGGTAATACAAACCTTTTCAAAAAGCAGGTCTCTTGCCGGAATAAGAATCGGCTTTGCCATGGGAGATAAAGCACTGATTGATGCCCTTTTTGTTGTTAAAGATTCATTTAATTCATACCCTGCAAATACACTGTCTCTTGAAATTGCAAAACTTGCCATATCTGATATTAAATACTCAGATTCAGTAATAAAAAATATAATTAAAACCAGAGAAAAGCTCTCTGATACATTAAAACACATAGGCTGGAATGTCCTCCCCTCAACAGCCAATTTTGTTTTTGCAGAAAAATTAGGTATAGCTGGAGAAAAAATTTATCTTAAACTAAAGGAAAAAGGGGTTCTTGTTCGATATTTTAACAAACCTGGTATAAATAATTTTATCAGAATCACCATAGGAACAGAGTATGAGATAGATGTTCTCATAAAAAAAATTAAAGCATGTTTTTGAAACAGCCCTATTTTCCTTTATGGAAAATATCTTTTTTAAAAAATAAAAAAGTTCAGCATTGCTTCACACAGTGGAGAATTTGTCCGGCGTCTATCTGTTATTAAATAAAAATTTCTGGACATGGGAACCTCCTCTATTTTTACTGCCTTTAATATCCCTGCTTCTATTTCTGTTTCTATGGCTGACAAAGAAAGAACAGATATCCCAAGACCTGCCTTTATACCTTCTTTTACAGCTGTAGAAGATCCAAGCTGTGCAGCTATTTTAAGAGAACGAACAGTTTTTGACCCAAAAGTTTTAAAATAACGCTCCATCTCTTTTAATGTTCCGGATCCAGCTTCTCTTAAAATAAAAGATTCATTATAAAGCTCTTTCACAGACACTTCTTTTTTTTCTGCAAGGTGATGTTTGGCAGGCACAGCCAAGACCAGTTCATCATTCCAAAGCTCCCTGTATAAAAGATTTTTTTGCAATCCTTTAGAACCTGCAATACCTATCTCAATATCTCCAGAAAGGACAGCGTCCTCAATCTCTTTTGTATCCGCTATAAAAAGTTTAACAGATACAAGGGGGTATTTTTTTCTGAATTTTTTAATATATTTTGGAAGTATATATTCACCTGGTATAGTACTTCCTCCTATACGGATTTCTCCCTGTTTTAATCCAAGAAAATCTTCTACAGCAATACAGACAGTTCTTTTCATCTCAAGCATTGCCTTTGCATGCTTATAAAAAAAAACACCTCCTTTGGTCGGAATAATTTCCCTTCCCAAACGATCCAGAAGTTTTATTCCTATCATCTTTTCAAGAGTAGCTACTCTCTCACTAACAGATGGCTGTGCAAGACAAACAGCTTCTGCTGCTTTTGAAAAGCTTTTTAACTCAACAACTTTACAAAAAATTTCTATTTGACGAAGGTCAAAATTCACGAGTGAATTTCTACCTGATTTATCAACAGTCATTTATCAAACTCCCGTAAAAACGAGGGCAAAATCCCCCCCCATACATAGTGCCCTCATTGTGAAAGTAATTTCGGTCTCGTTTTTTTTAAAAAAAAATAAAACCTGATCTTCTTTTATAACAAATTTGGATTAAATTAAAATCCACAGGCAAACTGTAAGGTAATAATATTTTGATTTTTGTCTCCACTAAAATTACCAGTAAGCCCATCAATTTTTTCTTTTTGATGAACCTGTGTCCAGTCTAAGGTAAATTTGGCACTGTGTCCTTTTATAAAATAGTTAACGCCAGCACACGGAAAAGATGTATCAGGTGCATCTTTAACATCAATATGTTCATATCTTAAATACGGCTGAATTTTACATCCCGGAAACAGATAACCTGCCTGAATATAGTAAATTTGAGCATCCCCACCCTGAACAAGACGGCTAAATCCCAGCTTTTGTGTAGAATTTTTCAAATTAACATAGGACAACTCAGCAGTTACCGCTCCTTTTCCCACAGGATGATCAAAAAAAATGTCAGTTGTCCATGCCTTGTTATTCTGATCTTCTATGCCTCCTAATATAAGATCCGGTTGATAATCATAACCTGCTCCAATTGACAGCACTTTTTTCTTTCCAAGATAGTTTCCCTTATTGTACCATCCTTTTTCCGGTTCAAGCAAATTAACAGATACGCGTCCAGTAAATCTCAGGTTGTCGTCTGGATTTTCCACATTGTTCTCTACTCCTTCAGACACTCCAAACCGGTACTGAATCTTGCCATCAAAGGGATTACCCCACAAGACTACCCCATCGTCCCGTCCCACCTTGCTTGTAAAAAACGGAGCTCCGCGTACTCCTCCCTGACTAAAGGGAAGCTCAAGAGTAAGCAAACCAAAAGTAGATTCAGTGCCGAAAAATCTGGTAAAAGGAATATACATTCTTCCAATCTGGAACGTAAAAGCATCACTAAATTTATAATTAACCCAGGCATCACGCACAGCAAAACCACTTCCCAATCCAACAGAAGGCTTATCAAGACCGTCCTGACCTATCCGGTCAGCAGCAAGATGGGCAAAAAAACCGACTTTTTCCGTGGCCTGCCCTTTTATATAAAAATATGCTCTTCTTACCATAAAATCGTTTAAAGCTTTATCATTATCATCACCTTTTCCATCTTCCATATATTGATACCAGGCCTGTACCCGCATACCTACCTTGATCTTGTGAGACTTGATGTATTGATTAATCTTATTATTAGCTTTACCCTGCTCATCCATCCTGCCTTCCAGCTCTACAATTCTCTTTTTTATAACCTTAAATTCATCATCAATGCTATTTGCAAAAACAAAAACAGCTGATGTAAAAAATATCCCTGATAATAAAAATAAAAACATAAAAACAGTGGTAATACATCTCTTCATAACTCTTTTTTCCCCTTCATAGTTTGATTAAGTGCTTTTGGTATATACCTGATAATCTCAGTTATCTTTGTTGCCGGAGTTGGTACCGCAAAATGCCCCGCAAGTCTGTTAACCTGAGCTGCAATAATCGCTGCTTTGTCTATTACTATTTTTGAACTAACAAGAGCTGACAGGATGCCTGTCAGGCTGTCTCCTGTCCCTCCAATAACCTCCATAGCCGCATCAACAGGTTTGTCAATTTTTGCAATAATTCCCTGCTGGTCAGCCACATAATCTGATCTCCCTTTGACAAGGAGATAACGCGCTGCATTGTCATGCTTATATGCTCTGGCAATCAGCTCCTCTGTCCTGTTCTCCTGTTTTAAGATAAACCCCCGGGTATAAAAAGGGTGCGGAGCCTTTTCATCTGCCAAAAAAGCCAGCTCTCCCACGTCCGGGGTAAACAAATCGTACTCTTTAGCCTGCCCGCTCATTTTTGCAGCATACATAAAACCAGCATCCGCAATAAGCACAGGTCTTTTTTTCATTTCACAAACAGCAAACATAACCCTGTTATGCCAGTCCACATCCGGTTGAAGGTAATGAAAAACAATAGAGCTGAAATCAAACCCAGAAAGATTGTTAGACAGATATTCATAGAGTGTACGGCTTCCATTTCCCCGTCCAATATCCCCTGCCAGAAAACCGTAGATATTTTTACTGCCGAGATAATCTCCAGCCTTTATTGCTGCTGCCATTAAAGCCGGTGTTCCACGGTTTACAGGGAAATTTCTTTCTCCTATATAAATTTTCCTGTTTTTCAGGGTTATTTCCCCTGCAGTTAACGGAAATTCCTGATCCGGAACTGTCCCTACTATAGCAAGCATTGATGTGTAATCTCCTCATAAGCTAATTGAAGAGCATACCCACAAAGAGTATGGCCTATATCCCGCGGCAAAGGAGCTTCTGTCAGATGATAACCAACCATTTCCTGTGCAAGATATGGAACATCAGGACAGCCTCCTCCTGAAATATTAACGATAATTAAAGTATCTTTTTCAACAGTTATCTTCATATTTGCAGCACGTACCATCAGGTATTGATCAAAATCCTGAGTTTGAAAAAGATTTACAGGTAAAAGTAAAGAGCTTGTAACAGGAATTATTTCAAGCGGTTCAATATCAGCTGCAAGAAGAGTTCTTAATACACTTAGTTTTTCTATAAGAGGAAACTCAATAACAAGATCACAACCTGTCCTGATTTCAGGAGGAGGCCCCATAACCCGAATCATTCCCCCGTTTATTTTGGCAGCTTTTTTTAAAAAACTCTCCGCTCTGATTACTTCACTGGTATGTTCAAAAACAAGAATACCCCTGTCCTGGCAGTTTGATTTACTAAATTTGACCGGATCTGATTTTTGCGGCCTTTTTTCTTTTGGTTTTAAAAATTTAAAAAAAGACAAATTTTATTCCTTTTTTATGGTAAGCTGATATCCTGTTTCCTGCTCTTGAATGTCAATATCCCATCCCTGACTTTGTGCCGCCCGGCTCACATTTTCTTTGGAAGTATTGGAATCTACCTTTATTATGATCTTGCCTTTTTTGATCTCTTTGATTTTGTTAAGCGTCATCAAAACCGGCTGGGGACATGAAAGACCTCCTGCATCAACAATTATACTCATAAACTTATCTCCTGTCTTTTCGTCTGTATTAATTATTTTTTTCTCATTGTAAAACCAATAGCCAGACATACTATAATCCCAATAATTACAGCAGCAGCACCATAATGCCCTATTCCTTTGGGTGAACTGGCAAGACCAAAATTATGTGAAAATGCCGCTCCTGCAATCATTCCTAATACAAAAACAGCAGCATCACCATCGCCTTCCCCGGTTAAAAAAAGCTGCCTCCCCGGACATCCGCCAGCAAGAGCAAAAGCCAGACCAGATAGAGCCATCCCGCTGAAATTCCACAAGTATAAATTATGGGCCACAGGCTGATTTGCAAATCCAGGATGAAACTGATCTAAAATCAAATTAACAATAAAAGCTGATACAGCAAGAGCTATAATGCCTGATAAAAGATGCATTTGTTTAAAAAGTATAAGGTCTCGAAATGCTCCCATGGTGCAAAATCTGCTCTGCTGAGCTATAATTCCAATGACAATCCCGATTATAAGCGAAATAATCAAAGGGGCATGCATAGCCCCTGGTCCTTTTATACTATAAAAAAGTATCACGCTTTTCCCCTGCCCCTGGATTTGGGGAAAAATAAACATAAGAACTAAAAAACCCAGCATAATTAAAGGCATTATCCATCCTGCTGCACTGTGAGTTTCCTGGGCACGTCCTAAATTATAACCTTTTTTAAGAAAAAGTGTTGCCACCCATATTCCAAAAACAAGGCCGGACAATCCAACTACAGCATTACCATCACCACCGGCCAGCCGCAGCAGCGCCCTCCATGGACACCCTAAAAAAATCAATGCTCCTATCATTGCAAAAACACCAAGAACAAACCTTACAATTGGAGATGATCCTGTTCTTGATCGAAATTCTTTGAAAATACAGGCAGCTATCAGCGAACCTATCACAAATCCAACAATCTCAGGCCGCATATACTGAACAACTGATGCTCTGTGGATTCCAATAGCACCAGCTATATCCCTTTCAAAACAAGCCACACAAATACCCATATTTGCAGGATTACCCATTTTTTGTAAAAGTGCTGCAAAAACACCAATAAGACACCCGGTTCCAATAATTCCCCAGCGGGTTGAAAAATAATTTTTCTTCATTACAATTAATTTCCTATTTAAAAAATTTTGCCTTATTATATACCTGCTTATTCTCTCTGATTTAAAATAACACAGAGTATATAGGATATCTATTAATGTCAAATAGGAAATTACGATAATAAAAGACAGGGTTTTATATAACATACATGGTAAATTTATCTGCCACAACGAAAATTAAAACTCTCACTATTACAGTCTATTGGACGGAGTTTCATATAAAAATACGGGGTCACAGGTATAGAGTATATAGTCATCTCTTGAATTTCGACAGGCTGTTACAAAACACTACTTTGTCCAATTTCTGCGTTAAAAAATAAATTTAATCCTCGGAATACAACGGGTATGCCTGCGGTTAAATTTATTTTTTGCCTTGAACTTGAAGAAATTTTTATTATGTAACAGCCTGTTAACTTCGATTTTCAAGATTTTTCTTTTCACTTTCATCAATTTCCAAATATAACACATTATTTCCATTCAGTACGATTTTCTATTCTTTTAAAAAAATTAAGACAAATACGTTATAACTTTTAATTTAATCTTGCAAAAGTATCAACCAATGCATTTGACACAGAACTTAAACTTGAGCTTGGCAGCATTTTAACTGATTTATTATGCTTTTTACACAATTTTTTTATACGGTCACATGCCCCATGACTATTACAATTTACCGGACAAATAATCAGATCAGATTTGAGAACTCTACTTTCTAAGTTTTTATGCCCGTTTTTCATGTAGCCATCATGGTAATCAAGCTCACATCCATTAGATTCAATAATACGCTGATAAAACGGTTTCATTTTTGTAATACCACCTACAAGAAGAACTCGCTTGGAACATAGCTGGAATTCAGAGCATGCTTTGCACTTTTCTTTGCATGTTTTACACTTTTCTTCACACTCTCCTTTGCAATTTTCTAAAGGGGTTATTTGAGAAATAAAAACATCAATTTCACTTGCAAGTTGATCATTAGTTGACTGTAATTCAAATATTTTAATTTGATTTTTTCTTTTCTGTCTTTCAAGTAAATTATTTTCTTCAGATACATATAATAATTGCACTTCAAGCTCTTTAAAACTGTTTTTTAATTTTATGTTTTCAGCATTTAAAAATTTAGAATCGTTATTTATTACATTTGGTTTAATTTGCTGTTTTTTTGATAGTTTCAGATGAGATACCACCTCTTTAAGATCATTGGAAAGCTTTTCATTTTTTTGTTTAAGTTGTTTTATTCTTGTTTTTTTTCTATTAAGAAGTTTTGCCAGTTTTTGATTAACATGCAGTTCCATATTAAGGCTTCTCCTTGACTTCATAACATCATCCGCATTTAAATGACCCATCATGTGTATTTAACCATATACATCCATAATAAATTCATCTGAAGCTTCAATGTGTGAAACAACAGCATAAGCTATTTCCTCAATCTCACCTAAACGAAGCTTTGTTTTCCACTCTTTTTTCAGCTGTTTTTCTTTTGTATCAGCAAATTTTGAAATACTTTTACGGTATTTATGCCTGATAAACTGATCTGTTTTTACTGACACCTTATTTTTTTTATTCAAATGAGTCATTAACATATTATGAATAAAATACGGTGTTCTTTTTTTAAGAGAAAATCCTGTTTTTTTCATTATCCTCTTTTGCTCACTTACAGATAAACACATCACTATAAGCGGGCATTAAAGATGTGGGAAAATATCCCATATCGGTTTTGTTTCTTTTGTCTTTTCTAATAATTTTGGGTTATTCTCTACGATATTTAACATAATTGTTATATTCCTAATATTTTAATATTGAACCTAATTTGAAAAACAGCCATTAACAAACCAAAAAGCCATAGGTAACAGGTTGTTACAAAACACTACTTTGCCCAATTTCTGCGTTGTAAAATTAATTTGATCCGGAAAATACAACGGGCAAACCTGCTGGCAAAATAATTTTCCTCCTTAAACTTGAAAATTTTTATTCTATAACAGCTTGTAAGTATTATATCAGGTTGATTCGCCTTCATTTATCACATATTATTTTTTAATGTTTATAGTTATACTCATTAAGTTTTACTAAGGTTATAAAGTTATGTATACCAAACTTTTATTCATGTCAAGATAAATTTAAATAATTAATCAATATAAAAAAAAATAGCAAAAGTCTAAATATTCAACGCAACTCTGTAACAAGAATACTTAAAAAAACAACAGCCCATCAACCATAGGGAAGTGATCTGTTGATGAGTCTGATGGAAAAAGATCAACGGGTTGTGGCAGAAAAAATCAGCAAACGGTTCGGTATAGAGGAGATGCTGACGGATAAATCCCGCGAC
>JASFBI010000303.1 GCA_030149595.1 Desulfobacterales bacterium | reverse complement strand
AAAATATGCCAATCCCTTGATAGTCAACAGGATTGAAGCTTTCGGTCAGGCACTACTTAGAAGATTGATCTCAGCCGTGGCTGAGGGGAACGCTATTGATTTTATTAAAGACCAATTTTAAAAATTGTTATTATTCAATGATCTTATTACATATGAATTGTTCAATATTCAAAGGTTCGAGTTTGAGCTACTAAAAATCAAGATGTTCTGATATGTCCGGTAAAACTTATAAATATTCCATTATAAAGGGATATAATTCTTTGAGAAATTCATGTAAAATTTCTGAAGATTTTTCAATATTACCATTTTGTATATGAGTTGAAATCCGAATTAAAGACCCGCTTTTTGTGTTTTTGGAAAATTTATTTAAAGCCAGGTTAAATCTTAGTTTAATATAATTATCTCCCATGTATTGACCAGCTTTATAAAAATAGTAAACTAATTTTTTATTATTAACTTCACCTGTAACTAACTGGTTTATGGATAGTTCTTTCTGCCTATTGTTAAAAAATATTAGTATCTTTTTTTTTGTTTTTGTTAAGACCTGGCCTTTACCTGCAAGACAACCTGCCGGTGAATGAAAATCTACTTTTGTTTCCGGATAGTATACAAGAGATAAAAAGACATTTTGTGTTTTTTCTGAATAATACATTCTGTGAATAATTGATTTTGTTTCTAAAATTTCATAAACAGTATCATCCAAGGGCATATCTTTCCCGTGCCACTTTTTAATTTCCATGGGAATCTTGCTTATAGTTTCAATGCCATTATCGCTTTTATTGTAAGTATCAAAATTTAAATAATTAACAACAACAAATGCTATAAGCATCATAAATGTTACAATTATATATCTGCTTTTGATATTTTCCATTCTATTAATTTTCCGATGTAAAATAATAAGAGCATTCCTGTAATAAATACAAATATGCCTGATGCATTATGCCAAAATGATTCTGGAGCAGCAGCAGCAAGCCCCCAAAAATGAGAAATTAAAATTAATATTACAACTCTTACCATATTACAAATTAAAGCAATGGGTATTACAAAAAGTATTAAAATATATTTTTTAACACTATCTATTGGTGTTAAATAAGCCAAAACAGAGCCTAATGCAAAAAAAGTTATAAGCGACCGCAGGCCGCTGCATGGATTGCCAACTAAAAGATCTCCTGCTGGTATAGATATATTAAAACCTTCCTGAAAAACAGCTATTCCAAGTACTCCAATTATATAAACACTTAATTTAGTTACAATTATTTTCAAAGGAAAAGAAATTGAATTTATCATTGCAGATGGTACAGGAAACATGAATAAAAGAAAAATAAGAGGGAAAAATATTCGCCTTAGTATGTTTTTGCCATATATAAAAAGTGTAATTCCAATAATTAAAAAAAAAATTGAAAATCCTGAAACAGAGAAAACATATATTATTGTTCCTGAAATGTGGGTTAAAAGAGCAATAAAAACAAATAATAACCCCCACCATGAAGCTTCAACTTTTTCTTTTTTTAGTACATCTTTTTTTTGCCATATAAAAAAACCTGATACAAGGGGAATAATAAATCCATGGGAATAATATGAATCACTCCCCATAAAACGTCCATACATCCAAATCAATGTAGTATGATAACAGACTGCAAAAAGAATAAGTATTATGGATATAAAAAATATATGATATTTGTTATTCATAGATTGCTGGTTAAATTGTTTTTTTTGGTTGTAAAAAAAATTAAATCTACCGCTTTGAAGGTTGCCAGAATGTAGCTCGTTCACCTTTAAAGTATTTCCACCATGCGCAAAGTATGGAAAAATTTACTGTTACAAAAAAAAACGGAAGCCTGAATATGGCTGACAGACTGTTTGCATATACAGAAGTTTCTTTTTTGTAATACAAATAAGCAAGTACATAAAATACAGTTTGAAGAATAAGTAATAAAAAAAAAATAACTGATGAAAATATTAACAAACTGTTGGAGATAAAGGCTGCAATTAAAAAAAAAGGCACCAGCCAGCGGCAGAGTTTATGGCTGAACAGCTGCCAGGCAAACATTTTATATCTAAAAGGATTCAGCAGTGATAAATTTCTCATTAGAACAGATATACCACGCAAAACAGTTCTTGTTTTGCGGTTAAATTCTTTTTTTTCATCAGATATGTTTTTATAATAACCTATGCTTTTGGGATCAGATATTCCTATTAGACCATGTTTGATAGAATTTAAAAGTGTATTAAAATCACTTTGGAGATCAGTTGCCCAATTTTCACAAACTATCCGCCTTGCAGCAAAAAACGACCCGCTTAAACCTACAAGTGTATTTACTCTTGATTCAAGTTTACGGAGAAACATTTCATATTTCACATATGCTCCTTCACCACTTACACTACCATCTGTTTCAATAAATTTATCTTCACTGCTCACACAGCCAATAGAGGGATCACAAAAATTTTTTACTATATTTAAAATACCATCAGGTTTGAGGATTGTTGCTGTATCTGAAAATATAAGAATTTCACCTATTGAAGTGTCAACTGCATATTTTTGTGCATTTTCCTTGCCTTTCCTTTCTGGTGCTCTGACAAGTTTTATACCTTTATTTTGATATGATTTAACAATCTCATCTGTATTATCATCAGAGCAATCTGAGGCAACAATTATTTCAAGTTTTTCTTTTGGATATTCCAGACAAAGAGAGCTTTCTATTTTTTCCTGTATTCGTTGTTCTTCGTTATAAGCAGTAATAATAAAAGAGACCGAGGGGATTTTATTACTGCTTTCAGTTGGCTGATAATGCTTTTTGTTTAATTTTTTAAATACTGAAATTACAATAAGAATGGCCGGATATCCAAAATAAGTATAAAAAATCATAAAAAGTGACAGGGTTAGTATATTTTCCATATTTTTACTTTTTGTTATAGTCTGTTTTTACTTTATCTGCTATTTGTCTGGCCAGCTTTTCATTTATTCCCGTGTGTGTTGGCAGAGTTATGAGATTTTGTGCAATTTCCAGCGACCCTGGAGTATTTAGATGCATATCAGCAAAATAAGGCTTGATTTTATCTACATGTAAAATAGGTTGGGGATACATTCGCCTTACCCCAAGCTTTTTAAGTTCTCTGGAAATTGGTTTTAATCCGGCTGATAGAGGGAATCTTGTATAAATTGGGGAAACTTTTTCAGATACATGATATGCACATTTACCTTTGAATGCTTTTTCATATATTTTTGAAATATATTGCCGGTGTAAATTCAGATCATTCAAAACAGTTATAGATTTTTCGGCAAGTCTTTCTATCAATAAAGGCATAGGTTCAACATCAAAATTTAAATCAAATACTGTTTCTCCTAATCCAAGAGGAAGTTTTTCTGGTATCCAGAAAAGAAAAGGCTTTGAAGCCATTTGTATTACAGCTGTTAATATTAAAGATATATACCCTTTACTTGGATTCCCCAGATTAAAATCTGAAAAAAAATCCATATTTTTACCAATTAATGCACCTCCAGCACCCAATGGCAAAGGCTTTCCTCTTCCAAAACTAAAAATACCAAAGTCACCGTTTGTTCCTGGTGGATAATTAACACT
>JASFBI010000302.1 GCA_030149595.1 Desulfobacterales bacterium | reverse complement strand
ATCAAGTCATTATCTCAAGGTTATTCAAATAAATAAGTAAGGTGTCCCCTGAACTATAAAAAATTATCTTAAAGCAAGATAAAAAGCGAACGAATAAGGATAGATCGTGGTTCGTTCCTCACACAATCTATCCTTATTCGTTATAAATTTAAAAATATATTTGATAATATGAGAAAGTTTGGTATAGATATTTTTGTTATGGATTTATTTTAATTTTAAGACAAAAGTGTGAAATAAAAAATAAAGGGGTGGCTGAATTATGAGTGTTGCAAAGATATATAAAAACAGCGAAAAATCTGTTATCTCGATGGAGTTTTTTCCGCCAAGGAATGAAAAGGCTGCTGAAAATTTTGGTAATATTATTGATAAACTCAATGAACTTAAGCCGGATTATATGTCAGTTACTTTTGGAGCAGGTGGTTCAACAAAAGAAGGCTCATATAATACCGTAAAAGAAATTATAGTTAATCGAAAAATATCTACTGTAGCATATATAGCAGGTTTTGGGTTAGGTCCTGATGAAATTACAGGTGTGTTGGATGAGTATAAAAAAATAGGAGTTGAAACTATTTTTGTTATACGTGGAGATAAACCAACAAATAAAGATTTCAATCCACATACAGATAGTTTTTCCTATGCTTCTGATATAATCTCTTTTATAAAAAAAAACTATGATTTCACTATTGGTTGTGCAGGATATCCAGAAGGACATATTGAAGCACAAAGCTTTGAAAAAGATTTGGAATTTTTAAAAGTTAAAGTAAACAATGGAGCTGAATATATTGTAACACAATACTTTTATGATAATAATTTTTTTTTCGATTATGTTGAAAAATGCAGATCAATAGGAATTAATGTTCCTATTATACCAGGTATTATGCCAGTGTATACTGTAAAAATGACCAATATGCTGTCAAAAATTTGCGGAACTAAAATCCCGAAACACATTAAAGATATGCTTGAAAAACTGGCAAATGCTGACAAAGATGATGTAATAAATTATGGAATAGATTTGGCTGTTGAGCAGTGTAGTCAGTTGTTGGAAAAAGGAGTGAATAATCTTCACTTTTATACGATGAATCGCAGTAAATCAACAACTGAGATTATTAAACGTTTGAAAAGAGTTTGAGAAGCAGGCTGTTTTTAAGAATTATGCTATAAAACTTCATGCTGTATTTTCTTTTAAAACTGCTGCCTGTAAATATTAGGATATTTTTATATGAAACTCAGTCCAACAGACCGTAATCATGAGAGTTTCAATTTTTGTTGTGGCAGATAAATTTGCTATGTATGTTTATATGAAAGCCAGTTCAAGTGACTATAATCATTGAGCTTTCATTTTTTGTTGTGGCCGATATGAATAACCATGCTCCGGCCATGCCGGTTATAAGGTATTTGGCAGACTGTTATAGAATGAAATGGTTTTAATGTTTTGTAACAGCCTGTTAAAATTATTCATTGACAAAATAATGATATTCTTATATGCGTTATAATTCTTAATTTTTTCATTTAAGTTTTTTTAAGCATATGAAAAGAACATGCTCATAGGGATTAGGAGTTAATAATGGAAGGGAAAAAAGATCAAAAGGTTCATCAGAGTTTTTGTTTGTTGGTAATGGAATTGCTGGCATGCAGTTAGTTTTGGTCTTGGCGGATTTTGGGCACTATATATACTTTGTGAAAAATTTTTTGGTAATAGGCAATATTATTGGCCATCTGCTGGATAAGATTTTCCCCATTAATGATTATACGATGTGAGTTATCTCTCCTAAGCTGGTCGAGGTCGGTCGGCATATCAATATTGAACTTCATACATGTTCAACTGTAAAAAAAATAGATGGAGAACTATGGGATTTTAAGATAATCCTTGGTAAAGCTCCTTGTTATATTGGCTCCGAACAACTCTGTAAAAGATTGTGGAAGAAAATGAAAAAGTTGCAGGTATTGAGGGAAATGACTGAGCATAGTAAGAAGCTTGGCCAGATCCTTTGAAGAACAAGTAAAACATTAATATATATAAAGAGGAACATATTATGGCTGAGGCGGCAATTAAGCTTGGCGGCAAAAAGAAAAAGAATACCATTATGGATATGGTAAAAGAGATTCTTCCAGAGGGAGGTAATCTGAACACATGTCTCACCTGTGGGGCATGCTCGTCTGGGTGTCCTGCAACAGGTTTAGGAGATATGGACGCAAGGAAGTTTCTGCGTATGGCAGCCTTGGGGATGGATAAAGAGGTTTTGGAATCTGATTGGCCATGGATGTGTACAATGTGTCAGAGATGTATTTATGTATGTCCTATGGAAATTGATATACCCCAGTTGATTTTTAATATCAGGGCAATGAGACCGAGAGATGAGAGACCCAAGGGTATTCTTGAATCCTGCAATATGGCAATGAAAAATGATACCCTGAGTGCAATGGGTACCAATGAAGAGGATTTTGAGTTTGTTGTAGAAGATGTGCTTGAAGAGTTTCAGGAGGCACAGCCTGAATTTGCAAATATGCAGGCACCTATTGATAAAGAGGGTGCTGAATTTTTTCTTAACCAGAACTCAAGGGAGCCGGTAACAGAACCTGAAGAGATGGTGCCTTTGTGGAAGATACTGCACCTTGTTGGAGCTGACTGGACTTACGGCAGCAAAGGGTGGGCAGGTGAAAACTACTGTATGTTCATTGCAGATGATGAAAGCTGGGAAAAGATGGTCCAGATTAAAACAGACAGTACCCAAAAATTGAAGTGTAAGACGTATCTTAATACTGAATGAGGGCATGTTACATTTGCAGTCCGGGCCGGACTGAAAAAATTTGGTATTGAACATAATTTTAATGTTAAAAATATATATGAGTATTACGGAGAATGGATTCGTGAAGGGAAATTGCAACCCAGTTCAGATTGGAATAAGGATCTTAAAATAAAATTTACCCTCCAGGATCCCTGTCAGATTGTCCGTAAAAGTTATGGAGATGTAATTGCAGAGGATATTCGTTATGCATTAAAAGCTTGTGTGGGAGAAGATAATTTTATTGATATGCAGCCCAATAGATCTAATAATTACTGCTGTGGCGGCGGCGGTGGATTTCTCCAGGCAGGATTTAAGGAACAGCGCCTTGAATTTGGTAGAATAAAAGATGAGCAGATTAAAACAACTGGAGCAGATTATGTGATTGCAGGTTGTCATAACTGCCATGCCCAGATTCATGAGCTGTCAGAACATTACGGAGGTAATTACCCTGTTGTGCATTTCTGGACAATTCTTTGTTTGGCTCTTGGAATACTTGGGCCTAATGAGCGTGAATATCTTGGTGATGATCTTAAAGGTGTTGATGTCTTTCATCCTGAATCAGAAATGTAGTAACAGTAATAGCCGATTTTAATGATAAATTATGGCATTTTAAAGTATTTATTATTTGTAGATGCTTGGTTTCTATTCACAGAATCGGCTTTTATGATATGTTAAGATATATGTAATATATTTTTATATGAAACTCCGTTTAACAGACCGTAATTATGAGAGTTTCAATTTTTGTTGTGGCAGATAAATTTGCCATGTATGTTTATATGAAACTCTGTCCAACAAACCGTAATCATGAGAGTTTC
>JASFBI010000022.1 GCA_030149595.1 Desulfobacterales bacterium | reverse complement strand
TATTTTTACAAACATTGTCATTGATGATGCTATAAGAAGAATAACAAGACCTGTACCAAGATCCAGCTGTTTCCCTACAAAAATAACAGGACGGACAACAAACCCCAGATGAATGATTAACTCTGTCATTGTTAATCCCCCTATATCGTTTTTTTTTGAATAATATTTAGACAACATTATTACCACCCCTATCTTAACAAGTTCCGAAGGCTGGATAGTGATACCTCCTAAGACCAACCAGCGCCTTGATCCTCCAACTACTCTTCCTAATATCAAAACAGCTATCAAAAGGACTATACAACCAAAATATATTACCCCCCCCCATTTTTCTAATCGTTTATAGCTAAAAAGAAGAGATATTATCAAAAAAATAAAGCCGCTCCCTATCCATATCATCTGTTTAATGTATAATACCTTTTGGGATACTTCATCTCCTCCAGCTGTAACAGCACTATATAACGTTGCAAGCCCTATTAAACATAAAAGAAAAGTAACTATTAATAATCCCCATTTAAAATGTCTTTCAAGGTGCTGATCAAACATTATATTTTACCCTAAATGGTGTTAAAGCAAAAACTCTCTTTTCATACATAATCTAATTTTTCACTTATAACTGTTTATGAATTTATATAAGCAGCAAATAATCAGTAATGATAACCTGCTTATCAAAAAAGGGGTTTTATGAAGTATCCTGAAATTAGGGGCTGTCTATACATAAAGTTCCAAATGAAGTTTCTCACTTTTTTTCACTCTTTTCACCTAAAATTCCCTTTTTTTTTAAATAACTATTCATAAGATCTCTTGCTAAAGGAGCTGCTGCTCTTGACCCATGTTCTCCATGCTCTATTATAACCACAACTGATATTACAGGATTTACATCTGGAGCATAGGATATAAACCATGCATGGGATTTTAAATGACTTGCAGTTGGATCTCCTTCATTTTTTTTTCTGCTAACAACCTGAGCGGTACCTGTTTTTCCGCTTACAAAAATATTTTTAATCCTTGCAATTTTACCTGTTCCCTTTCTTGTGTTAACAACACTCCAAAGCCCCTTTCTTATAATATCAATTGTTTCTTTGCTCACCGGCAACCGGCCCAATGGCTCAGGACGACTGTAACCTTTAATTTTTTTGCCCTCTGCAGAAACAATAGATCTTATTATAACAGGCTTATATCTAACTCCTCCATTTCCAACAGCTGCAGTTAAAACCAGTAACTGAATAGGAGTTACAAGATTATAGCCCTGACCTATTGCAATGGATAATGTCTCTCCTATTTGCCAGGAAACACCAAATCTGGATTTTTTCCATTGCGGATCTGGAACCAGCCCTTTTGCTTCGTTGGCTAAATCAATACCTGTAATTTCCCCAAAGCCACACAGCCTGGAATAGCGAGCTATTCTTTCACTGCCTAATTTTTGACCTAACTGATAAAAAAAAACATCGCAGGATTCAGATAAAGCCTGGACGATATTAACTTTACCATGTCCTCCCCTCTTCCAACACCGAAATGTACGATCACCACACCTGTAATGTCCAGGACAATAAACAGTTGTCTTTGTATCAATTACATTCTCCTCAAGACCAGCTATTGCTGTAACAATCTTATACGTTGAAGCAGGAGGATATTCTGCCTGAATAACTTTGTTTTCCATTGGCCTGCCTGGGTTTGACACTAATAAATCCCATTGTTTATGAGACATTCCAACCACAAAGTCATTTTGATCATATGCTGGACTACTGGCAAGAGCTAACACTTCCCCTGTAGAAGGATCCATTGCTGCTATACATCCTGCTTTACCCACAAGAAGTTTTTCTGCCTGTTGCTGTAAATCAGCATCAATTGTTAAAAAAACATTATGTCCAGGATAAGCATAAACCTTTTTCAATACACGAACCACCTGCCCCGAGGCATTTACCTCTACCTGCTGTCCTCCACGTATACCTTTTAAATATTTTTCATAACTTTTTTCAACACCAAATTTCCCAATTAAATCTCCAATTTTACTATCAGGAAATTTCCCGCTATTTAACTCTTTTAAATCTATCTCTCCCAAATAACCAAGAAGATGAGCTGCACTTTGTTTATTTATGTAATGCCTTAAAGGTCTGATATTGATTTTTAACCCTGAAAAAACATGCTTGTTTGCTTTTATTACAGCAAGAACATCTCTGCCTATATCACGCTTCAGCAAAATC
Source organism: Desulfobacterales bacterium (assembly GCA_030149595.1). GTDB lineage: Bacteria > Desulfobacterota > Desulfobacteria > Desulfobacterales > DAOWNP01 > DAOWNP01. The sequence goes on along the minus strand of JASFBI010000022.1, from coordinate 8,723 downwards.
GGTTTATATGAAACTTGTTCTTTCCCTTTTCCTATCTTTTTATATAGCACAGATTGTGATATTCCTAATTTTAAGGATAAATGCTCAATAGTTTCTTCTAAATTCTTAACATCTTTCAAAACAATACTTAAATCAAAAGATGGCCTGTTATCTACCAGCAAATTGGAATTTCGATCAAAAATCAATCCCCTTTGAGCATTTATGTACCTCAACCTTATACAATTATTTGCAGATAACCTCCTGTACTCTTTACCTTCAATAATCTGCAGATAAAACAACCTTGTAAAAAGAATCGAAAACGCAAATAAAATACAGATAATAAATCCAGGTATTCTCTGTTTAAGCCATGTACTATCTACCGTTTTTATATAATATGCCACCGAAAAATCCTTTTTACCAGCTATAACATATGTTTCCCACCCCGACTCAGTTTATGATCTATTATCAACTCAGAGATTCTTTTTTCACACCTGCCTAATAATAACAGAAAAAAAGGACCTGTTCCTGCAGCAAATACAATCTGTAAAACAACTATGTTTAATCCACTTACAAATACACCCTGATCATATTCCATAAATGCAATAACAAGAAAAAAAAACAAATTCTCAAAAAAAACAGCCCCGCTCATTATAAATGCCAGCAAAATAAAATTACCTGCATGAAGAAAAAGAACAAGTTTTTTAATTCCTATGAAAAGCCAGAAATAAATTGAGATATAAAGGCCAAATGGAGCACCAGAATAAGAATCCATCAAAAACCCAAAAAAAACTGAAAAAAAGACCCCCTCAACAACTGACCTGTAAAGCCCTATATATATAAAAACAGGAATAAGCAGATCATAAAACTGATCCAGGTTTAAAAATTCAATTGATACAACGGTTTGGGCAAGAACTATAAAAAAAGAGATTATAAAAAGAGACAAAAACACCATATTTTTATTATATTTTTATTATATTTTTATTATTTCAATACAACCACCACTTCTTCAAGTTTTCCAAAATCAACAAAGGGAGTTACTCCAACTTCCTGAAAAATACCAGCATTTCTTTTTACTATTCCAGACACATAGCCTATCCTCAACCCCTTGGGATAAACACCATCTAAGCCCGATGAAATCACAGTATCTCCGACCTTTACAATATCTTTCCTTAAAACATATTGTAAAAAGCACATCTCTGTTGATTCACCATTTATTATGCCCCTTGCTCTTGATTGCTGAACAAGAGCATCCACAGAACTATTTCTGTCTATGATTAAAAGAACCTTTGCATAAAAAGGAGCTACATCAACGGTTTGACCAACAATCCCCTCGGGCACCATAACAGATAAACCAGCACAAACACCATCATTGCTTCCTTTATCTATAACAATAGTTTTAAACCATACAGAAGGATCCTTTCCTATAACCTCTGCAACAACAACTTTTTCTATAATACTTTCCTGGAAATTCAGAAACTTTCTAAGCCTCTGGTTGGCTAATTTAAACTCTACATGCTCATTTTTTTCTTTAGCAGATAATCTCAAGGCTGCTTTTAACTTTATATTTTCCCTGGCAGTTAAAACCAGAGCAAAATAATCCCCCCAGATATCAACTATAAAAGTTGAACCATTTACAAATGTTTTCTGGAAAGGTCCCATAAAAGACAAAGCTATACTGCTTAGTCCTCTTGGAGAAGACACACTTCTGCTTGTTAAAACAAGAAAAATCAAATTAACAGCAATCAAAAAAATTACCACGGTAATAATTACAATTCTCTTTGAAAACATTAAACATTTAACTCATAATATAGATAAAACATTCGCCATTCTACAGGTTATTACAGATATGTTTTTTTAAACCACAGGCATAACACTATCTTATCATAACCTGTTTTAAAATTTCAATATTATCCAAAGCTCTCCCAGAACCCAGGGCCACCGTAGAAAGAGGATCTTCTGTAACTGTTATTGGCAGCCCGCTCTCTTCTCTTATCAATCTGTCTAAATTTTTTAAAAGGGCCCCGCCTCCGGTTAAAACAATACCGGTATCAACAATATCTGCAGCTAATTCAGGTGGAGTCTGTTCAAGAGCAATTTTTACAGTTTCAACGATAGCATCAATCTGCTCTGAAATAGATATTCTTATCTCCTCTGAATCAATGGTAAGGATTTTAGGAATTCCTGAAACAAGATCTCTCCCTTTTACATCTATCGTCTCTATGTTTTCAGGCTCAGGATAGGCATTCCCAATCGTAGTCTTAATAATCTCTGCTGTTCTTTCACCAATGAGCAAATTATATTTACGTTTAATGTACTGCATTATAGCAGCATCCATCTTATCTCCTGCAACTCTTAATGACCTGCTGTAAACTATACCTGCAAGGGAAATTACAGCAACCTCTGTGGTCCCGCCGCCAATATCAACAACCATATTGCAAATTGGCTCTGTTATTGGAAGCCCGGCTCCAATTGCAGCAGCCATAGGCTCTTCAATAAGAAAAACCTCCCTTGCTCCGGCACTTTCTGCAGACTCTTTCACAGCGCGCTTTTCAACTTGAGTAATACCAGAAGGAACTGCAATTATTATTCTAGGTCTTACAAAGGAACGTCTTTTGTGAACTTTATGAATAAAGTGTCTGAGCATAGCTTCTGTCACCTCAAAGTCAGCTATTACACCATCACGCATGGGCCGTATAGCTACAATATTTCCAGGTGTTCGACCAAGCATATTTTTTGCCTCAAGTCCTACAGCAAGCACACGGTTTTTCATTCTATCATCCGTTCTAACAGCAACAACTGAAGGCTCACTAAGTACAATACCTTTCCCCTTAACATACACAAGAGTATTTGCTGTACCCAAATCAATTGCCAAATCACTGGAAAACATCCCTAACACTGAATCCATAAATAAATTCATCTATCCTCTTTTTCGCACACTCTATACATGCAGTTTTATGTTGTTATTCAAGCAATAAATTTTTCATTACAGCATCATGAAGTATAGGTCTGAATCTTTTAAGTTTATTGTTCCCCCGAAAAGGATGAACCCTGTTTGTTAAAAATACAATAATAATTTTACGGTTTAGATCAACCCAAAAAGAGGTTCCTGTAAAACCTAAATGTCCAACAGTCTTCTTTGAAAAATAATGACCGCAACTTGATTTTTGCACAGAAGGAATATCAAACCCAAGGGCCCTTTCAGAATCAGTTTGTTTTTTAAAAAATTCCCTTACAAGCTCAGGAGTAAATAAGGATGTAACTTTCTCTCCATGATAAAGCTTTAAAAGTACAGACAGGATAGAATAGAGTTCAAAAGCTGTTCCAAAAAGACCTGCATGCCCATCTACCCCCCCCATTACATAAGCATTATCATCATGCACCACCCCTGATAACATTTTATTCCGCCACAAACAAATTTCAGTTGCAGCAAAATCTCTATTTATCTTTTTTTTTACATTTGTAAAGAAAAGATCTTTGATCCCAAGAGGCTTGTATATTTCATCAACTACAAAGTGATCAAAACATTTTTTTGAGACTTTTTCCACAACCATACGCAGAATCATAAAACCCAAATCACTATAAACAGTTTTTGTTCCTGTAGAGTATGCAAGAGGAGTTTTAACCAGCAACTCTTCTAACTTTTGATTCCGCTTTTCAAAAGAGATATTATTTAAAATTTTGTAATATGGCCTATAATCAAAAAGTCCCGAATTATGACACAGCAAATTCCTGACCGTTAAATAACCCTTATCTGTATTTTCAAAACAAGACAAAATATTTTTTATCTTTGTATTTAAAAATATTTTTTTCTGTTTTATTAAAAGCATAACGGCAAGGGTTGTGGCAATTGGCTTTGTTAAAGATGCTAAATCAAAAACAGTATCAGGCTTAACCTTTTTTTTTGAAAAAATCTCAGTATGCCCATAAGCATTATAATATTTTAAATCATCCCCCATACAAGCCAAAAGAACAGCTCCAGGAAAAACTCCTTTATTAATACCTTTATTAATGATTCTGTCAATATTATACATAATTAATTTTGGGATTTTTGATTTATATAACCGGCATGGCCGGAGCATGGTTATTCTTTACCGGCCACAACAAAAAATGAAAGTTCAATGATTATAATCATTTGGACGGACTTTCATATAAAAAATAAAACACTACTTAAGAAAAAACCAAAGTTTTCCTGCTCGTATCCAGCACACTTAAAGCACCTAAACCCACTGTATAGTTCGTCTTTCCATGACCTATATCAAATCCAGCAAGAATTGGTATATCAATATCATAAAAAATGTCTTTAATCAGTCTATATATCTCTTTTTTTTTACCACAATTATCAAAAGAACCTAAAATCAAACCAGATACACCATTAAAACATCCGGCAAGTTTCATCTGTGTAAGCATTCTATCTATCCTGTAAACAGCCTCTCCAGTATCTTCAAGAAAAAGAATGCTATTTGTAAAATCAGGTTCATACGGCGTTGACAAAAGGTGGCAAATGGTTGTTAAATTCCCCCCTGACAAAAAGCCTGATGATATACCCGGTTTTAAAATAACAGCATCCTTGCACAAAACATAATCTTTTTCAGAACCTGTAAGTGCTGCAAAAAAACTTTTAATGGTCCCTGCATCTGAATTAAACAGACTAGATAGAGTTGGACCATGATAAACACCTAATTGGCAAAAAAACAGTAAATAAAGCAGTATCGCTGTTATATCACTAAATCCTATAAAAAACTTGGGGTTTTTTCTTATTGTTTCTATATCCAATGATGCAAGAGTCCGCATTGCCCCATAACCACCCCGTGCACAAACAATCCCTTTCACAGAATCATCAGAAAAAAGCCTGTTTATCAACTCACCTCTTGCCTTATCTGTACCTGCGAAATATCCGCATCTTTCAAAAATTTCCTCTGGTACAAAAATTTTAAATCCTTTTGCTTCAAAAATTTCTATCCCTTTTCGAAACAAAACATTGTCAAAACAGCTGGAAGGAGCAACAACAGCTAACCTGTCTCCTTTCTTAAGTTTTTCAGGAAAAACATATTTCATAGCCTTATTCAGCCCTTGACATACTATTTATATAGTGATAGTGATAGCAACATTGAATCGGGGCGTGGCGCAGTCTGGTAGCGCACTTGACTGGGGGTCAAGGGGCCGGAAGTTCAAATCTTCTCGCTCCGACCAATAAAAAAAACATTTAAAAACACCTGTTTTATTCTACTCATTTAATATACATTTAAAATCCAACTGCTTTTTAAAATAACTCTATATGGAAATCCGTTCAAGTGACTCTAATTATTGAACTTTCATTTTTTGTTGTGGTCGATAAAAACAACCATACTCCAGCCATGCCGGTTTATATGAAAAAACGCAAATTTAATACGTCTCTTTTATAATTTTTTGTGGCCAAATCCGAATAAAAATCCCAGATCAAATTAATTTTCCAACGCAGAAATTGGACAATTTAGGGTTTTGTGACAGCCTGTACATCTCTCTCATCTTCTGGTAAAGCAACATCCTTTTTAACCTCAAAATCATAATCTTTACTGTTTTTATTATTTTCCGGTTCATTTTTTTTTATCTTAACCTTTATCCCGCTTTTTTTTGTAGAAAAATGTCTTTTCTGCTGCAATGCCCTCCTTTTTTTTAGCCTTGATTCTAATACAATAAAGGCTTCCTCAATGGAAGACTCCATAGCAACCAATTCTCCCTGACTCACAATAATTCTTTTTAATTCGGGGATTTTAAGACGCGAAGCAGATATTAAATATACCGGCTGAATATAATAAATAAGGTTATCCACAGGAAAAATAATCATATTTCCCCTTACAACTCTGGAGCCTTTTTGATCCCACAATGTCAACTGCTGAGAAATTTCCGTATCCTGATCTATCAAAGCACTGATTTGAGAAGGTCCATAAACCTGCTTTTTCTGTGGAAAACTATAAACTACTATCTTTCCATAGTTTTCACCATCACACTTTGCAATACAAAGAGAACGCAAATTGTCCCTCCCCATAGGACTCATGGGAACCAAAAGAAAAAACTCACTACCTCCATAATCTAAATTTTCATCATTAGCATCTAAATTCAAAGTCAAATAATATGGCTGCATATGCTCAGAATTCTGTGCTGATAATCCCTTTGTTATTTCCCATATATCTTCCTGCCTGTAAAAATATTCAGGGTTTTTCTGATGATATTTTGCATAGATCTCCATCTGCAGCGAAAACAGATCTTTTGGATAACGAATATGGCTTTTTAAAGCTTCAGGAAGATCCTTAAGCTCTTTAAAAATTTCAGGGTAAATATTTGCATATGCTTTTATTATTGGATCATCATCGCTTGATTTATAAAATGTTACACTCCCGTTATAAGCATCCACCACTATTTTTACCGAGTTTCTTATATAATTAAATGAATTTTTCATATACGGCGAATTGGGATAAGTATCAGAAACTGTATATGCATCCTGTATCCAAAACAACCCATCTTTCACAGCAACCAAATAAGGATCACTGTCTAAAAGCAGATATGGAACAATTTTTGTAATACGTTCTATTATATTTCTATGAAAAAGAATTCTGCTTTTTTCTGTTAACTCAGATGTAAGTAAAATTTTTTTATTTTTAAAATAAAGCGAAAAAATAAGTCTGTGAAAAATAGATGAAAGTTTAACCCCGCCTGCTCCATTATAATTTACAACAGCATTGGCTTCATCTGTAGGATGATCAATTTCTCCTCCCTTATTAGGACAAATTACATAATCATACTTTTCCTGCCCATAATATATCCCTGGCTTATTAACGCTTAAATCATATTGAGAAGTTATGGGAAAATCATGTAAAAACCAGGTCATAGCCTCATCCCCACCTTGAGCTGCTGGTGTCATTACCACTCCGTAACCATGGGTATACTGCAGGTGAATATTTGGCCAGTTTTGAGCGTAATCCGGAAGCTCTCCAATATTGAGTTCTCTTGCTGCAAGATAAACCTGCTGATATTTACCTGACACAACGTATCTACCCACATCTACACTGGGAAATGTATAATAAGGCTTTATACCTTGAAGCTGCTGATATACATCTTCTAAAAGCTCTCTGTCCCATACCGGAATATTTCTTAACTGGTTTGTTATATCCTCATTTATATTTATATTTAAGTTTTCATTAATTTTGTACTTAACTGTCTCTACATCATTTAATTTATAAGCCGAGAGAGCAGCTTTAATACCTGCTTTAATATACGGCTTTTCTCTTGCCATTTCATTGGGCTTTACATAATATTTATTTATCATATTAGGAATAAAAGAGACATTTTGGAGCCAGATGGACACCATAAACAAAACAATACTCAAAATTAGAAGCTTTAAACCTTTTTTTTTAAAGAAAAAAAAGGTTCCTGCAATAGAAAGCAAAATAAACAAAAACAAGGATGACCATATAAGAGGTATATAAAACCAGGTTTCTATAAAACCAGGTCCAAAAAAAAGAGGCTGATGATTGCTTGAAAACAAATAACCATAGCGCTCAAGAACAAATTTACATGCATATATTAAAGTTGTAATTAGTATTACAACAGCAAGGTGAATATTTGCTCCTTTTGGAAATTTAATTGCGTTTTTTGCTGTAAAACGTTTTAATATCCAATATGTAACAACAAGAGTTAATAAAAGGATTAGAAAAATTACAAATACTCTTACCTGAATAAGTTTAAAAATTGGAAAACAGAAAAGATAAAAACTTATATCTTTATCAAAAACTACGTCAGAAACACCTGCTCCTGAGCCAAAAAACAACAAAAGTGCTTTTTCCCATTTTTCATAAAATGGCATGGCAATTACAAAGGCCATGGCAAAAGAGAGTATTACAAATATCTTCCTTGTTCCTGATTGAAAAACAGTGAGTATTTTGGATGGCTTTTTATCAGAATCTACATCCTTATTAGATAAAGACGAAACTGATTTTTTTATAAATTTAACTGCTATGGAAAAATTTATGAAAAATATAACAAAAAACGCTATAACAACCGAAGAAAAAATCAAATATTTATAAAAGAACCTCTTTAGATAATAGAACTCAAAACCAAGAGATTTAAACCATAAAAAATCTACAATAAAATCTAAACAACGGAAACTAAATAATAAGTAAAATGCACAAATAAAGACAATTGCAGCACCCAATATATATAACCACCGTTTCCAATGTTGCATTATTCTTCTCCTTGATTCGTCACATGTTGACTTAAATCTATAGTAGATTACAGCTCTATTAGCATCTGAATAAAAACTCTTTTCCAGCTCCTTTAAAGCAGATCTCCTTCATCAAAACTACTCTTACGAATAGATTCATAAAGAACAATCCCCACAGCTGTTGATAAATTCAAACATCTTATTTTATCTGATATGGGAATTTTATATGCTGTTAACTTAAATTTAGAAAATATCTCCTTTGGAATTCCTTTTGTTTCAGATCCAAAAACAAGAAAACACCTGGTTTCTAAAGGCATATTCCAAAAAGATTTTGTCCCGCTTTTACTAAACAAAATCAATTCATTTCCACCAGGCATTACTGTTTCGTAAAATTCATCAAAATTATCCCACACAAACAGTTTTACTTTATGCAAGTAATCTAACCCTGCCCGTTTTACCTGACTACTTTTTCTGGAAAAACCAAGCGAACTTATAATATGCAGGCCTGCTTTTGCACCAAGACCTGTTCTTCCTCTATTTCCGTTAT
>JASFBI010000301.1 GCA_030149595.1 Desulfobacterales bacterium | reverse complement strand
AGAGACAACTTTTTTATTATACTGTAACAGTATGCAGTATAATAATGGTGCTTATAAAATTATAAAATAAATATGTGAGTAAATAATGGATGATAATATAAATGGCTTAACAACTAATTTTTTTGAAGCAACATCAGAAATGGGACTCTCTTTTTTAAATCAAATAACAGCCTATCAAAGCTATTTTACAGGTTCATTAAGATATATAAATGAATTTCATACTCCTTTCCTGATATCCTTAAACTCTTTTGCTAATCTTGAAAAAGAAAAATTAAGAGATACTCCCATTATTGAAAGTATAAAAGATTATGTGAGTCTTTTTCAATTTAACCAGCAAATGGCAGAAAAAGGAAATAAAACCAGTATAGAGGCGTTAACGCAATTTCACACTCAAGAGATGGAGGATTTTTTTTTATCGTGGCTGCCAGCTACTTGCGGCAAGGGGGAAAACCTTTTAAACTATTCATCTACGCATGCTATTCTGCTTAAATGGGTTGTTCGTGATTTCCCTGATACTATTTTAAATATAAAATCTGAATATGGTTTTCACTTTAATAAAAGTGGTTATGAAAAAGTGGCTGAAACCGACAGGATGTTATTATATCAGGTATTTCCAAACGACAAGAATATAGAGGTAAACAAAAAAGCAAAGCCTGTAGTAATTATTCCTCCTTATGTTTTGGGTGCAAATATACTTTGCTTTTTGCCTGGTGAAGGGAAAAGTTATGTTCATGCATTTGCAAATCAGGGTATTCCTACATATATACGTATTATAAAAGATATTAAATCAACTGTTGCTGTACAGACAATGTCTTTAGAGGATGATACTTTAGATACCAAACTGTTTTGTGAAATATTAAAAAAGCGGCATAGTCAAAAAGTGACTTTAAATGGATTTTGTCAGGGAGGTTTTATTGCTCTTTTAAATATTCTCTCAGGGGAGCTTGATGCAACTGTAGATGCTCTTATTACTTGTGTTGCTCCAATAGATGGAACCAGAAGTAAATCATTAAATGAATATTTAAAACACCTTCCAGAACGTTTCCGTGATCTGGATTATGCATTAAAAGAAGTCCCAGGTGGTAATAGGGTTGTTGATGGAAAAGTAATGAGCTGGGTTTATAAATTAAAAAGCATAGAAGAAGAAGCTCCTCTGTTTACTTTTTACAGAGATCTTATGATGTTTAATAAGGCAAATGGCAATAATAAAATAAATATAAGTAAAACAGCTGCTGCTATTAATTACTGGCTGATTTATGACAGGTCAGATCTGCCTGAGGCAATCACAAAGGCAAGTTTTGATTCTTACACTATTCCTATAACAAAAGATGGGGTCATGCCCATCAAGCTTTTTAATAAAGAGCTTAATATAAAGCATATAAAAAAGTTAAATATTAAATATCTTATTTGCTATGCAGATAAAGATACTTTAGTTGATAAAGAAGCAGCTCTTGCACCATTAGATTATGTTGATGCTGAAGTAACTGTTTTTCCAAAAGGGCATGGGTCTATTGCAACTTCATGGTCAAAGCCAGAATCAAAATGCGCACTGCATACTTATTTTGGAAAAAATTACAGGGGACCCGTTAGATTTCAATTAGACATTCAAAGTAACTTTGAAAAGGAGTAGGCAGATGTTTAATCAAATATTAGATTTTCTGGATAATTCTTTCGCAAATATTAATCCCGGACAACAACAGATTGAAATTATAAACCAGATTATTAATAAAAATGTAAGCAGTTTAAATGAGTTGTCAGAAAACATGTTTCAATCGGCAGGCAATAGAGATGAAGCTTTTGGTAACGCATTTGTTTATATAGATATGTGGAAGAAAGCACTGGGGCTTGTTCCGGAAAAAACAGGTGAAGAGAAAGAAGAGCTTAATGAAAAATATGAAGCTTTGCAAAAGCAGTGTGATGTTCAAAAAGATACAATAAAGCAGTTGCAAGATGAGAAAATAAATGACCAGAAAAATGAGATCACACGTTTTAAGGATCTCATTGAAAAACAGGGTAGTCAGTTTCAGGATTTAATTAATCTATCTGAAAAAATAATTAGCGCATCTCCTGAATCTCAAAAGGTCTCTGATAATACAAGTTATATCCAGAAAAAAAGTAAATCTTCTGTAAAAAATAAAAAATAAGCATATCTAAAAAAGTTTTTTTATCAGAGCTGAAAGGTATAAATTATCGTAGCAGGATAAAATTTAATCTTAATCTGATAAAAAAACTTTTTTTACATCTAATGCACTTTTATATCTTTGCCATCTCTCTCTTTAAGCCAGCTTATAATTTTTGGTGCAAACTCTTTTTGTGTTTTTGAGCTGACATAAATTCCAATATGTCCGGTTTTTAAACACAAATCCTCGGTATCCTTGCTTCCCACTTTAGTTGTTAACATCTCACATGCTCCTGGAGGAACAAGATGATCATATTTGCCATAAATATTTAAAAGCGGCATGGTAATTTTTTTTAGATCTACAACTTTTCCGTCAAGCTCCATTTTATTTTGTATAAGAAGATTTTTTTGATAGCAGTCTTTGACAAATTGGCGAAATGTTTCACCAGGTACATCAGGGCTGTCAAAAATCCATTTTTCCATTCTTACAAAATCTTCAACATACTCTTTATTGTCCATGTTTTTCTTAAATCCTTCATATTTATCAATCATCAGTCTTGCGGGATTTAAGAGTAAAAAACCTAAATTCATAAGGTCTGCCGGCATATTTCCCAATGAGTTTACCATACTATCGATATCTACATCTTTCATCCATAAATGCAGAAGTCCCTGATCTGTATCAAAGTTTGTTGGAGTTACTGTTGTAATCAGATTTTTTATTTTTTCGGGATTGAATGTTGCGTACATTGTGGCAAAAGTTCCACCCATGCAAATTCCCATTAAATTTAACTGGGTAATATTATGTCTTTCAAGTATAAAATCAACAATATTACTCAGGTACCAGTTTACATGATCATCAATGGTTAAATAAGAATCTTTTTTAGTGGGATATCCCCAGTCAACAACATAGAGTTCAATGCCAGCTTTTAAAAGAGTTGCAATCACACTTTTGCCCGGTTGAAGATCTAACATGGTCTCTTTATTAATCAGTGCATAATTTATAAGTAAAGGAGAATTCAGCAATAAGCTGTTTTTTGGCATATAGTGTTTAACCTGCACGCGATCTTCTTCATAGACAATTTCAAAAGGCGTATTGGATATAGTAGTATCTAAATTACCAAGCAACACGTCAGATGTTTTTTGCATATACGATGCAATATCCCCGATTTTGTCAGCTGTAATCGAAAAAATATCTTCCATTGTTTTCTCCTGTTTTTAAAGGTTTTATATAACATACATGGCAGATTTATCTGTCACAACAAAAATGGAAACTCTCATGATTACGGTTTGTTGGACAGAGTTTCATATAACATACATGGCAGAATTATCTACCACAACAAAAATGGAAACTCTCATGATTACGGTCTGTTGGACAGAGTTTCATATAAAAAAAACGTAAAATTAGTACGTCTCTTTTATGATCTGCCCCATAGCCGTTAGTTTAATATAAGTGCCTGAGCATAATTAATTCAATATTTCTAAATTACTTTTTTAATAAATATTAATAA
>JASFBI010000300.1 GCA_030149595.1 Desulfobacterales bacterium | reverse complement strand
AGCAAAAGGGGTCAGAGTTATTGCAATTTTTGGCTCTACAGCACCATGGAGAACAGGTCCCTTTGGAGAGCAGCATGGGATTATACGCTCAGAAATAACCTGTAGTCCATGTTTTAAAAAAGAGTGTAAAACCAAAGAGTGTATGGAAAAAATTACTGTTGATCATGTTTTCGAAGCAGTAGAAAAGCTATGGAAATTACTTTTACAAACAGGTTGTTTATGAAAAACACAAAAGATAAAAGAGAATGGCTTATTCTTGCCCACTGTTTTAATATGGATGGAAGAGCAGCAAGCCATACCATAACAGATCGTATACCATTTTTAATGAAAAAGGATATAACCCCTGTTGTACTAAGTGCGCCTACCGGTTATAAAGACAGCAGGTTTCCCCACTTCAGGGTTATATCTCCTGCACCTTCGGGAATTAGATTTGAAATGAGGCACATAATAAATAATATTGTATCGGATAAAATTATACGGAGCATATTAAAAGGTATTTTAACTCTTTTTTGTCTTCCATTTTATATTATTGAAAAAATTTTTGTGCATCTGGATAGTCAATGGTCGTGGTTTATAAGTGCATCGTTAAAGGGAACTCAATTACTAAAGAGTTATAGTCCCGAGGTTATTTATTCAACAGCAGGACCCCCTAGTACTCATCTTGCTGCCTATATACTGCATAAAATGTTTAAGATTCCGTGGGTTGCAGAAGTTCATGACCCGCTTATACTTACATCTGAAAAGAAAAAATGGCAGAACTATTTTTTTAAAAAATGGATAGAGGCAAGAATATTTAAAAGTGCAGCAGCTGTTATTTATTTTACTGAAAATGCAATAAAAGAGGCCTGTAAACGGCATGGTGGTTATAAAAAAACATGGCTGATTCGTCCCGGGGCAAATCCTCCCAAAACAGGTCGTGTAAATTATGAAAAAAGAGACAGGGTTCATATAGGCCACTTTGGTTCCCTTGCTTCAGATAGAAATCTGGAGCAGGTTATTAAAGCACTCCATGCTCTGTTTCAGGATAATCCTGAGTATAAAGACCTGATTTGTATTGATATATACGGTTCAGATCTGGATACTGTTTCTGAAAAAACTTTAAAAATGTACCCCATAGGTAATGCAGTAAAGCTGCATGGCCGGATTGAATATGATCCTGTGTCCGGTAAATCAGGCAGGGAACAGGTTGTTGAAGAGATGCACAGGAGTGATCTTCTGTTATTAATTCATGGTGAGGGGAGTGTATGCAAAGAGTATATCCCTTCAAAGCTTTATGAGTACCTGTTAACCGCCCGTCCTGTTATAGGAATTATTGACACAGATTCAGAGTTGAGCAGTTTTTTAAATACAAAAAATCACTATGTTGTTTTACACGGTGATACTGCTGTGTTAACAGCTTTATTTAAGGAACTTATACTAAAGTGGCAGGAAAAAGGACTGGCTGATATATCTGCTGTGTCTTGCTATACTGTGTCAAATTCTGCTGACAGAGTTATTGAAATAGTTAACAAAATAATATAGGCAGTTGCAGTCTTGTCAGGTGAAAATTTGCTGTAATAACTGCCCCACAACAAAAAATGAAAGTTCAATGATTATGGACTTTCATATAAAAAGAAAATGTTAAAATATGAAAGATCTAATTATACTTTGCAAATCATATAAAAAAGATATGTTCAGAGCAAAGCGTATGGCAGAGAGTGTCAATCGTTTTAATTCTGATAATATTCCACTGTATATATCTGTTCCTGTAGAGGATTTTAATGATTTTTCAGAATTATTTAAAGGGGTTTTATGTCAGATAATAACAGATGAGACTGTACTTGAAAAAACATATCAGATATTTGGGCATATGCCAAAGCTGTTTCCAAAACATTTAAACCAGCAGTTAGTAAAAATGGAATTTTGGAGATTGGGACTTTGTGAAAATTACCTGTGGATAGATTCAGACAACTATTTTATAAAACCATTTAATAAAAAGACATTTCTTTCTGACACAGGAGACCCATATACAGTCCGGCACAATTCACATGACCTGCGTATTTACTCAAAAAAATATAATCCGAAAGTTATAAAAGATTTTGAAAAAATGGCTGTACATGTTAAAAGTCTTTTTAATCGTACTGGGGAGTTGTATGATTTTGGATATTCTCCGCTTATATGGTCGTGTAAAGTACTGGAAAGTTTTTATTTTGATTATCTGAAACCTTCTGGTAAAAGTATTTATGAAATATTATATCATTACCCTTGTGAAATGCACCTTTATGGAGAGTATTTGCATTCGGCAAATATTATACCTATCCTTCCCATAGAGCCTCTTTTTAAGGTTTATCACTACAACGAGATGTTTTTTGAATCTGAAATCAGCGGAGATTCGGAGCAGACTCTTGCAGAAAAATATTATGGTATAGTTATGCAGTCCAACTGGACGAATATAAAAGAGTCTAAAAAAAATGATCTTCAAAGATTTAAAAGGTTTTTAAGAAATTCCAGAAGAAAGTTAAAACTGATAAATTTTAGATCTGAATAGAAAACCTGGTAAAAAATAGAAATGAATAAAAAAAAAAGTCTTAAGATTGCAGTGCTTGTTAAAAATTTTAACAAATACGGGGGTGCTGAAAAATATGCTGTTGAAGTGACACAGCGGCTGGCTGAAAGGGGCCACAGCATTGATCTTTATTCATGGAATGCAGATCATGATCTTGTTTCTGATATCAGGTATATTCAGGTGCCATGCAAATTAAAAATTTCAGGTTTTCTGAACCTTTTGTCCTTTGGCAGGGAAACAACCAGGCTTTTAAAATCTGAAAGCTATGATGCTGTGATATCCCATGACAGAACATGGGGGCATGATATTTCTGTTGTACATACATTTTCCTATAAAACAGGGCTTGAAAAATACTCATTTATTCGAATGATAGACCAGGTATGGTTAAGTCCCAGGGCATGGGTTTATTTGTGGTTAGAAAAAAAACAGATGGCAAAAAAGATTCTGGTTCCGGTTTCTGCTGTACTTAAAAAAGATATAAAAAAACGTTGCGGCCGGACTGAAAATGTTTCTGTAATTACCCCGGGAATTGACACAGAGTTTTTTAGCCCCTTATCTGTTTTGGGGCAAAGAGATAAAACAAGGGCTGTGGAAAAAATTTCCCAAAATGATCTTAATGTGCTTTTTGTTGGTTCTGAATTCAGGCGTAAAGGGTTAGATATTTTGATTCCTGCTGTTTCAGAGGGTATGCAGCTTTTTGTGGCAGGCAGGGGAGAGCATATGAAATATTACAAAAAGCTTGCAGAAAAAAATAACAGCAGCAGGATAAAGTTTCTTGGTCTGCAAAAAGATATGTTAAAATGGTATGCAGCAGCTGATGTGGTTGTTCTTCCTTCTGTTCTTGAGGCTTTTGGGATGAGTATTTTAGAAGGTATGTCATGCGGACTGGCTGTTATTGCAGGGGAAAATACCGGAGCAGCTTCTTTGATTGACCACGGGAAAAACGGCTTTATATGCAGTACAACAGAGGATATAGCAGATATACTTATAAGACTTAGGGATTTAAATCTTCGCAGGAAGATAGGTTTGTGTGCCAGAAAAACAGCTTTGGAGAATACCTGGGAACATGCTGTTGATCTGTTTGA
>JASFBI010000299.1 GCA_030149595.1 Desulfobacterales bacterium | reverse complement strand
CTGTTTTTTTTATTGCCTTTTAATAAATTTGTTTATTTCAGGTCTGTTTTTTTTTTAAAGAACCATGCCGGGAAATTACTTTTACATCGTAGGCATTCGTTCTCGTTCTAAAGGATTATATATGGAAATATGCCGCTTTTCCGATTATGTTGTTAAGGAGTATGATAAAAAAAGAGATCTTGAAATTAAATATTTAACTGTATCAAAAGGTGATATCTGTTCAATTCAAACAGATTCAAAACAGGATGCCAGTTTTTTTTTAAAGGCTCTTGCAACTTTTGTTACGCCTGAAAAGGGAGTGTATTTTTTTTCAGGCAGGCAGGTTAATTTTTCAAGTTATAAAAAGCTGTTTGCTGTGAAAAAAAGAATAGGATATATTGTTCCTGATTCAGCTCTTTTAAGTAATAAAACTTTGAGGGAAAATTTATTGCTTATGCGTATGTATTTTGAAAACTCTAAAAACCTGAATATTGACAGATATACAAAAAAGTTATGTGATATGTTTAATGTTACAAACAAGCTCGATTTGAGATTTTCTGAAGTTGATTTTATGATTCAAAGGAGTGTTATTGCAATAAGGGAATTTGTAAAAAAGCCTGTTTTAATGCTCATGGAGTGTCCGGAAGATTTTATTGGGCATATTTTTTTTAAAGAGTTTGTAAGGATATTTGAAGAACAGGTAAACAGAGGTCTGACGGTTGTGTTTTTGTCGTATAATAAAAATTTTGTAAATAAATTTTCAAACAGGCAGATTAGTATTTTAAATGGAAATATCCAGATAAATGATATAGATAATTATCATGGAAATTAAATATAATAAGCGGGAAAAGATCGTAGGGTTTTTTATTATAAGTCTTATTTCTTTACTTTTAATATGCATAGTTCTTTTGAGCCGCGGTCAAAACTGGTTCAAAGAGTCTGTTGTCTATTATACCATGTTTGATGAAAGTTATAATCTAAAAAAAGATTCAGCTGTAAAGATGTTTAAAGCAGACATTGGTAAAATAGAAAATATAGTTATTGTTGAAGATAAAGTAAAAATAAAACTGGCAATTTACAAAGAGTTTTCTTCCCGAATCAGGGTTGATGCTGAAGCTGCTGTGGCGAGTCCTACATTTATAGGGGGTGAGTATGTTGCCATAGTCCCCGGGCAAAAAACATCTCCGGTTCTTGATGAAGGTAAAACAATAAGGTCTATACAAAAAAAATCTTTTTCAGATATTATGGATGAATTTGAAATAGAAAAAACTGCAAAAAAGTTTATAAAAGCTATCCAGGGAGTATCAGATATGGCAGAGTCTCTGAATGACTCCAATGGTCCCTTGCTTTCAATTATTAATAATGTTGAAGGTATGGTTTATGATATAACCCAGGGTAAAGGTTCTTTAGGGAAATTGCTAAAAACTGAAATATTAATGACAAATATTATTTCAAAACTTGACCGGATAGATAATATATTAGAAAATATTGAAAAAACAACTGATAAAACACCGTATACAGTTGATTATATTAATAATAATTTGAAAACTCTGGAAACAGCCCAAAAATATCTTATTAAAATATTGACGAAGATTGATATTAGTGCAGCCACTTTAAAAGAAACTCTAAATAATTTAAAAAAAGGAAGTTGTGATGTACCCAGGGTAACAAAAACAACTAAATTAGGGGTTCAGGAAATAAGAGAAGGTGTGGTAAATATTAATAAAGTGGTGGATTCCATAAAAAAAAATATTTTTATCCGGTCAAATCTTTCTGCTGAAAAAAAGCCGGAAGATACAGATGCCGGATTTTAGGCAGTTTTTTATACTTTGTCTGTTTTTGATAAAAAAGCAGTAAAGCTATTTCTTACATATTTACGATTTTAAATTTCATATCTAAATCTTTTTGAAGCATGAAGAAACCAATTTTTTATTAGAGAAAATTTGATTTAAATCATGGGGAGGATGTATGGATATATATGAAAGTTTTAAGTCTATGTGGCCGGCCTTGTCTATTGCAGAAGAGGCTGTAGAGTATTTTACAGATGCATGTCAGAAATCAATTCTTTTTACAGACATACTAAGGAAAAGGGGGAATAATTATTTTAAGCACCTTGCCCTTGGGCAACCTCCTGTTCTTATCTTTGATTATAAAATGGTTCTTGATGGAAGAACTTTTGAAAAGCCTGTAAATTATGCTCTTGTTAAAATAATTGACAGGCGGAGAAGCGAGGGTAAGGAAAAGACAGAAGCAGGAAAAGAAGAGGATAACAGGCGGGTGAATGTATCTGCAAAAGAAAAACATGAAATTACAACTTTAAAAAAAAGGCCAATCTTAATTATTGATCCTCGTGCAGGGCATGGACCTGGAATTGGAGGGTCAAAGCGTGATTCTGAAATTGGTATGGCTATAAACCATGGTCATACTGTTTATTTTGTTATATTTTTTACCAATCCAGAGCCTGGACAGGCTCTGGTTGATGTTCATAATGCTGAAGTTATGTTTCTTGAGGAAATTGTACGTCTTCATCCTTATAGTGAAAGCCCTGCTGTTATTGGTAATTGTCAGGGCGGTTGGGCGGCTGCACTTATAGGGGCTGACAGGCCAGATATAACGGGGCCACTGGTGCTTAACGGTTCTCCACTTTCTTACTGGGCAGGTGTTGAAGGAAGAAATCCAATGCGTTATAAAGGTGGGCTTATAGGCGGTACATGGCTGGTGTCATTGTGTAGTGATTTGGGGTATGGTAAGTTTGATGGAGCAAACCTTGTTGCTGGTTTTGAGGAGCTTAACCCTTCAAATACCTTGTGGAAAAAGGAGTATAACTTATATACCAATGTGGATACAGAAGGAGAAAGATATCTTGGTTTTGAAAAGTGGTGGGGTGGGTTTTTTTTTACAACAACCGAGGAGATCTACTTT
The DNA here is from genome assembly GCA_030149595.1 of Desulfobacterales bacterium. GTDB lineage: Bacteria > Desulfobacterota > Desulfobacteria > Desulfobacterales > DAOWNP01 > DAOWNP01. The sequence continues at coordinate 732 of JASFBI010000299.1, read as the reverse complement.
ATAATTGATAGTCTTTTTGTTGGAAATCGTTTGGAAAAAGGGCTTTTAGATCTTGATAAAAATACAAGGATAGATCTTAAAAATATTGAAGAACCTATTTTAGTATTTGCTTCAGAGGGTGATAATATTACACCGCCCCAGCAGGCATTGAACTGGATTGTTAAAGTTTGGGGATCTGTAGATGAAATAAAAAAGCAATGTAAAGTTATTGTCTATCTTCTCCATGAAACAATAGGACATCTCGGGATATTTGTATCAGGGAATGTATCAAGAAAAGAACATAATGAAATAATAGGAAGCATTAATCTAATGGGATATCTCTCGCCGGGTCTTTATGAAATGGTAATTGAAGAGGGAAAAAATTCTATTGGAAAGGGAGACTATGCTGTGCGGTTTGAGGAGCGGGATATGTGCGATATTCTGTCCCATGATGATGGTTTGTCAGATGAAGAGGATTTTCGTACTGCTCGTGCTGTATCAAATTTTAATGATAAAGTATACAGTAAATATTTCAGGCCCTTTGTAAACAGTTGTACAAATGAATTTTCTGCTGAGACTATAAGGCAAATGCACCCTTTGAGGGTGTCAAGGTATCTCTTTTCAGATCTGAACCCATTTATTATTCCATTTTCTTTTATGGCAGAGGCTGTAAATAAAAAGCGAATGCCTGTATCAAAAGATAACTTTTTCCTTGCCAGGGAAAAAGATGTTTCGGAGAATATAGGAGCTGCG
>JASFBI010000298.1 GCA_030149595.1 Desulfobacterales bacterium | reverse complement strand
TTGAACTTGAAGAAATTTTTATTCTGTAACAGCCTGTCGACAGGCTGTTACAAAATGCAGATTTCAAAACTAAACACTCTCTATTACAAAAGATCATGCTTATATATTGTATATGAAAAACAATTTATTTAGTCTTGTAACAGCCCGTCGAATTATTATTACTTGTTTGTATTGTTTTTACAGGCAGGTAATTTCATTTGAACTATGTGTGCAGCATAGTTTAAATAATTTTTAACAAACGCTATTTCATCTTTTTTACTTTTTATTTCTTTGTTTAATACAGCGTTTAATACAGCGTCTAAAATTTCTTTATAAACAGGGCCTGGTCTTATCAGTAGTTTTTTTAAATCTTTGCCGGTTATTTTGGTCTTTTTATTTTTCAGATTTGAAAAATAAAAAGATATACTTTTTTTAGTTTGTGCATTGTTTGTTTTTGCCATGATGTAAAGTATTAATTCGGTTTTATATTTAGATAAGCTGTGATAAAGAGTACTGTTTGTTAATGGTTGGTTTTGTTCAATCCAGAAAAGAGTTTGAATAGCACAAAATCGTTCTTTGCTGAATGTTTTTTTGAAAGAAGTCGTAATTTCAAAATTTTTACAAATTTCAATTGATGTCTGTTTGTCAAACTCTTGAATTAATCCTAAAAAATATACCACCCACTTCATATATGGTTCATTTATAAATAAAAGTTCATACCAGGTTAAAACTTCTTTTATGGAATCAAAAAGTTTTATCATTTTTTTGTTTAAAGTTATAGAAGGATGGATAATTTGTAGTAGTTTATAATCATTTAGCCTTATGATAGACAACACAGGGTTATCTTCTTCAAGTATTTGTTTTAGTTCAATAAAGACCCTTCTTCCGCTTATTCTTTTAAAAAAATCCATTTTAACAGCATTGTGAATTAGCCTTGATGTTAGTTTGCCAATTGAAAAGTTAAATCGTTGTTCGAATTTGATTGCTCTGAAAATTCGTGTAGGATCTTCAACAAAGCTTAAATTATGAAGAATTCTGACAACTTTATCTTTTAAATCCTTGTGTGCAGAAAAAAAATCTATTAAAAAACCAAAGTCATCAGGTGTTAATCCTATAGCAAGTGTGTTTATTGTAAAATCACGTCTGAAAAGGTCAAATTTTATGGAACTCATTTCAACTTCAGGTAGTGCTGCAGGAGATTTATAGTATTCTGTTCTTGCTGATGCAATGTCGATTTTAAAACCATTTTCAAAAATAATAACTGCCGTGTTAAATTTTTTATGACAATGGACTCTGGCTTTGGTTATTGCTGCATATTTTTTAGCGAATTGTATACCATCACCTTCAATAACAATATCTATATCATAATTTTTTTTGTATAGAAAAAGATCTCTTACAAAACCACCTACAATATAAGCTTTAAAACCTAAATCAAAAGCTGTTGATCCTATTTTTTTTAAAGTATTTATAAGAGTTTTATTTATTCTTTCATGAATAAATTTTGAAACATTTCTGGTTTTTGCATAGGTTATATCGTGAGCAGACTCAGGCAGTAACTTTGTCTGTTTGCTTGATTTAATCAATAGAAGATTTAACAGATCGTTTTTTGTTATTACTCCAATAATTGTATCTTTTTCATATATTGGAAGAATACGCTGCTTATTATCTATTATTTTGTTTTGTATTTCAGTTAAATCTGCGTTGTTATTAGCCATAACAAATTCTGTTGTCATGAACTCTGTTACGCATAGGTTGCCTAAACTGTGGGATAGTGCTTTTTCAATAACCTGTCGTGAAATAAAACCTGAAAGAGTTTTTTTTTTATTTTTTATATTACTGTTAATTAAAAGAGCATTTATATTATAACGTGTCATCAGTATACTTGCTTTGCTGCATGATGTTTCAGGATGTATGGATATAGGCGGTGAAGACATAAGCTTTTTTGCTTTTTTTTCAGGTTTTACTTTGTCATGTAGTTGGGCTATGAGTTGGCTTTCCACCTGGGCAAGAGTCTTGTTGTTTATTGAAGCTGAAGCAGCAAAAGCATGTCCTCCACCATTAAAAGGAGCTAATATATTACAAACATCTACTTCAGGAACTTGACTTCTTGCTATAATATAAATTTTATTTCCCATCCTCCCTATGGCAAACAGAGCCTCTATATTTTCCATTCTCATAAATTTATGGACAAGCACTGCAAAATCAGGGATATAATCTTCAGTTGAAATACTTGAAACAACGATATCAATGCCATATATTTTACATGTTGAAGCAGCGAGAATTAGTTCATTTAAAAAAGATATTTGATGGGAGCTTATCTCTTTTGAAATAAGACTTGAAACTATATTTAAATTTGCACCCTTTGATAAGAGAAAAGCAGCTGACATAAAATCACGGGAAGTTGTGGATGCAAAAGTAAAAGAGCCTGTATCTTCATATAGGCCGAGACACATAATAGTTGCTTCATCAGGTGTAATATGGATTTTTTTTGTTTGAATTATTTCAGATAAAATAGTAATATTTGCTCCGGTTAATATGCTGTGTTCAAAATCAGGAGTTATATCCCCTTCTTTTTTGGGATGATGATCATAAATATGAATTTCAACATCTTTATTGTTCAAGAGCTTGGCAAAGCTTCCAATACGGCTGGCCTTTCTTGTGTCAACAATTATAAGTTTATTAATATCGTTAAAATCTATATCTTTAATATCCACCATATTAAACAGATATACCATGGTGTTTATATAGAAATTTCTTATTGTTTTTTCATGGGATCCTGGGAAAACAATAAGTGCTTCCGGGTAGATTTTTTGAGCTGCAAGCATGGATGCTATTGCATCAAAATCAGCGTTAATATGTGAAGTGATAACAGAGATGTTGTTTTGGGCAGATTGTTTGTTTGTCACAAGTTTAAGTTCCTGACTTTTTTCAAATTTTTAGAAAATCTGTTTTTATAACTATTATTACAAAGAAATCCTATGTAATGAAAGAGGAAAAGATAAAAATATTGGTTAACAGGCTGTTAAGCTATAAATTTTAATAATATTTAATTTATAACAGGGGTAAATTAATAGATAATAGGATAAAAAATAAGATAAAACACGATAAAAGTATGATATATGCTATTAAACCTGCTTAAATAGTAATAATCGCTGGTTTTTATGGTTGCAAAAAGATAGTTAGCTTGTTATACATAGTGATTCTTGTGTTTAGGAATGTATTGATTGGCCAGCGTAGCTCAGTTGGAAGAGCTACTGATTTGTAATCAGTGGGTCGGGGGTTCGAGTCCCTTCGCTGGCTCCAAAACAAGATGGTGGGGTTCCCGAGTGGTCAAAGGGAACAGACTGTAAATCTGTCGGCAACGCCTTCGGAGGTTCAAATCCTCCCCCCACCACCATCCTCATGGCAAACGGTAATGCAGGAGGTGTAATCCATTTGTACTGCATGGGTTCTGGCATAAGTTTGAACAATTTTTTACATTATATTATTTAATGTAGGGGGCTGTTTAAAAAAATTGACTCAGTGGTAAGTAATATATATTGTGAGCATAATTTGTAGATCTGTTTTTGGGTAATTGTTTTTTTTTGCCTGAAAAATTTATTTAAATGTGCGGGAGTAGCTCAGTTGGTAGAGCTTCAGCCTTCCAAGCTGAATGTCGCGAGT